>JAWOHC010000361.1:0-6359 GCA_046496275.1 Gillisia sp. | reverse complement strand
CCAATGGTGCGCAGCCATTTTAAGGTGATCATATTCGGGTTCTGCATCAATTCTGAAGAACGTGCATACCACATCCCATGTTCTATACTTGCAATGGCTTGCCATATCCCCATTGGTAACAGGCTTAATAATGCCATGGCCATCAATCCGATGTTAAGTGACCAGAAAGTGGTTTTTAGTATTTTTTCATTCCATGAAACATTTCGGTATAAACTTCTCAATACAAAAAGCATCAACCCAATTCCCAACATTCCGTAAACTCCAAATAACGCGGTATGAGAGTGAAGCGGAGTTGTATTCAGGCCTTGAACATAATACAGGGCTATTGGCGGATTGATAATAAATCCGAAGATACCTGCGCCTAGGAAATTCCAAAAAGCCACAGCGATCATAAAATAGATAGGCCACTTGTAATCTTTGATCCATTTGGTGGCCTTGGATAATTTATAATTATGATAGGCTTCGTACCCAATTAATGTCAGTGGAACCACTTCCAATGCACTAAAAGTAGCGCCTATGGCCATAATTGCTTTTGGTGTTCCCGAGAAATATAAATGGTGAAAGGTTCCCAAAATTCCGCCGGACATAAATATAATGGTTGCCAAAAGCACATTTAAAGTGGCTGTTTTGGTTTTTAAAAGGCCTAATCGCACAAAAAGAAAAGCGATAACCACGGTAGCAAATACTTCAAAGAAACCTTCAACCCAAAGATGAACTACCCACCATCTCCAATATTCGGCAATGGCTAAATTTGTTTGTCTTCCCCACATTAGTCCGGCTCCATAAAATAAAGCGATGGCAGTACATGAAATAAGGAACAAGATAATAAGGTTTTTCTCTTCGGTTTTTCGTTTTAAAATTGGAAGCAGGGGGCGAACCATTAATGCCAGCCACAATAACAATCCAACCAACAGGAATATTTGCCAGAAACGGCCGAGATCCACGTATTCATAACCCTGATGTCCAAACCAGAAATTGTTTACCAGGTCAAGTTTTTGCATAACGCCAAACCATTGACCAATCATAGATCCTACAACAATTATCAATAGCGCGATAAACAGGAAGTTTACGCCAAATGACTGAAATTTGGGATCTTTTCCCGAAACGGCGGGCGCTATATAAAGTCCTGTTGCCAACCAGGCCGTTGCAATCCAAAAAATGGCGAGTTGTGTATGCCATGTCCGTGTAACTGCATAAGGCAGGTACTGGTCTAAAGCAAAACCATAAAAACCGTTGCCTTCCACACCATAATGCGCGGTGATAATACCTAGAAACATTTGCAATACCATAAGCAAGGTCACGAGCCAAAAGTATTTTTTGATGAGATACATAGAGGGTGTCATTCCTTGTTTTAGCAAAGGATCCTCGTTAGGAGCAGGAATAGTTTCGTCATCTCCGGATTTGACGTGATAGAAAACTAAAATCCCGATACAAAGAATAAGCAATATAATACTCACCCCAGACCAAACCATAAGGTCTGTTGTTGGCACATTGCCAACGAGTTCGTCTGATGGCCAGTTATGGGTATATGACACATTGCTGAAGGGACGCTCGGTAACGGTTGCCCAGGTTGCCCAAAAGAAAAAGGCACTCATTTGATCCATTCTAGCATCGTCTTTAATGGCGTTTTTTGGGATCGCATAATCTGAACGCAATTTGTCAAAAGCGGGATCATTTGTAAACAAACCTTTATAATAATCGAACAAATATGCAACGGCTTCGGCCCGGTTTTGAGAAATGGTGATTTGCCCGGTTGATGAATTATAGGTATTGGTCCTTAAATCTTTTTGTAAACGGATCTTGAGTGCAGCCTGTTGTTCCTCTGAAACAGCGTCATAGTCTTTATTAAAATCGGCCTGGGCAAATTTATTCAAGATAAAAACAGCTTCCCTGTGCAGCCAATCTGCTGTCCAATCCGGCGCTACATATGCGCCGTGTCCCCAAATGGTGCCAACTTGCTGGCCTCCCATACTTTGCCATACATTTTGACCGTCCTTAATTTCTTGTCCGGTAAATAATACCTCACCTTCAGTGGTCACCACGTTTTCGGGAACAGGAGGTGCCTGTTGATAAATTTCGTACCCGTAATAAAGTAATACCGCAAATGAAATACTCACTACGAGCCCAAATGCAATCCAAAGTTTTTTTTCTTTATTCATAGTTATTATAAAAAATATATTGATGTTCCATTAAAGATCAATCTTCGGCCAGATTTGCATGCCGGAGGTTAATTGCCTAGGGTTCCAGGCCTGAATTTTATCCGTTTAGTTCTTTTTCCAATGCGATCGCTTTTGGAAATAAAATATTGTTTTCAAGGTGGATATGAAGATGCAGATCCTGTTCAAATTCATTCAACAAGGCAAAACTCACCCTGTAAGTATTGCAGGCGTCTTCGGGCGGAGTGTAATTATTACTCAGATCAGCTATTTTTCGGAAGCGTTCCCCTTCAGCTTCGTGATCCTCCATCATCATTGCTACCGGGTTTTCCACGGTTCCAAAATGAGGCTTTTCAATTTCAGAATTTTCCTGTTTTGCCTGAACCAGGGTTCTGATAAATGGAAACAGGACTTGTTCCTCTTTTTCCATATGACCGCCTAACTCTACAGCCGATTCTTTAAACTCTTTGGTGATGTCGAATAATTCGGGATGGCTTTCCCCGTGTACTTTGCAGAGCTTATTCAAATAAGGGAGCAGCACCTTAAAACCTTCTGTCACGTACCGGTGGTGTTTTTTCTCGATATAATCTACCAACAAATCCAGCGGCCAGGATTTGTAATCGTTCGTGCTTTCGAGTTTTTGCTGCATCGCCTCTATTTCCCAAATCAAATCATCACTGCTTAAATTTTTCTTTTCACATACAGTTTCAATACTTCTATTTCCCTGACAACAGAAATCGATTTTGTGATTTTTGAATATTTGAGCGGTTCGGTAATCTTCCGCAACAATTTCCCCGATGTGTTTTTCTTTTGTAATGGTCATGATCTCTTATTTTAAATATATTAATAGTTATTTCCGGAATTTTTCCGATGGTATTAAATTGAATTTTTTCTTGTTGAATTTTTTATTAAAGCGAAAGGTTTTCAGTTTAAGGGACTAGAATTGGTGTTTTTATACATTTCAATTTTCATTTGAAACATCTCGGCCATTTTTTGGCCCCTCCATTTCGCTTCTTCCGCTTTTTCTCCTTCAAATTGATCGTCTATATTGCTGAAAAACAACTTAAGCCAGCGGTCAAAATGTTCCTTTTCAACCGGAAGTTTGGCGTGAGGAACAAAAGGGCTACCAAAATAGGTGTGTTCCTCCAGTAAAATTGTTTGCCAAAACTTATACATTTTTTCCAGGTGTTCCTGCCAATTTCCTTTGATCACATTATTGAAAATTGGATTCAAAAGCTCATCTTCCCTCACTTTGTCATAAAAAGTATCTACCAATTGTTTAACATCGGTTATGCTTAGAATTTCGTTCTTCATTGTATTCTTTGATTTTTTAAATAGGACAAAATTGTCCTATTTAAATTTAAAAAAATATTCTTCTTTTGAAGTTGTGCCCAACCTCAAGATTTTTTAACAATTTCGGAAATCAGGGTTTTCTTGGTCACCTGTTTCTTACTACCCCTTTTCTCCTTAAACATAAAAAATGCAGTTCAGGTCTTCTTGCAATCATTTAATCTAATACGCATTCCTAACTTATTATCATCCTATATAGCCTAAAGGACCATTCTGGTATAATTTGATCAAAATTTACAAGCAAGCCTTTAACAAATTCAACATTTTCAATTATGACGAGCTGTAACAATTTTTTTTTGATAAAGACCTTCGTATATTTTTTGACAGCTGTTTCGCATTCAGGTTCCCGCGATTTTCTTCTAAAGAAAGTACCACAATTTAAATGGTTGAATTAATTTATTATTCACAGGTTTTTGAAAAGATTCCTTTTAACACTGGCGCGAAGGTAGGTCTTGTTTTTTATTAATAGGACAAAATTATCCGAAATATTAAAAAGGAGTTTTCCGGTATTAGTTTTAAGGAAAATAAAAAATGGAACAGAGATGCCCAAAGAAACAAGATCCAGAATAGTACCTAAGCTTACTTGCCATTGCTTTTCCAGTAAATCCTGATATGTGCCCTATCAAGCTGGAGTGATTTTTTTACTGAAAGCACTTACTTAATGAATTATTTCCTGATCAATTATTGTCCTGCTAGGCCAATGCCTTCAGGCCCGCACAATCCCTCAGAAACAAGAATGAAGCTTTACTAGCAACCACAAAAATTTTAGAAGCATACCTAAAAGAAAAGTAGTTATGGGAAAATCAATAAATGCAAAAGATTTAATTGCCGAGGGATACGAAAAAGAAGGAACTAAAGAACGTGAGAAATTCCGGGAGGATGCTTTTTCCTATTATTTCATGAAATAATAAAGAATCGCCGGAAGGAATTACATATGAGCCAGGAAGATTTAGCTAAGAAAGTCGGTAAAAAACGACCAAATATTTTACGGATTGAAAACGTTGAGGATATTCGTTTGTTCAATTTTGCTTTAATAGCTAATGCATTGGGACTATCAATTGAATTAAAACCCCCTAAAGTACATTAATGGATCTAGCTTTTATTCAATCCACTGATCCTTCTGTAATAGTTCTTTTCGGTTCCATGCAAAATGGTTCAGAAAGAAAATAAGGAAAAGCTCTGGATTTACTGGTATTATGGGAGAGGTTAATTAACCCTGTTATCCTGATAAGTTACAGGTGACAATCTGCAATACTTTTTGTATTTCCAGCGACGGATGTAATTAGGATTCTTTAAATTTTCAATTGTCTAAAGCTTTCTCAAATCAGGACTTTTTCCTGGAATCAATAATCTGATCCATGGTCAAAGAACTATCCGGACCTTCCCAACCCAATTCAATTTCTCTTCTTAGATCCTTAATGACTTTTTCACGATAGATACCATGAAGCCGCAAAGCATCTCTTATTACTTCGCTGTTATTCTGGTATTCTCCTGAAGCCACTTGCCTGGAGATATATTCTTCCTGCTTTTTTGTGAAACTTATATTCATAACTCTTATCTATATTTATCAAATATAGACATATTTATTAAAAATAGAAATACCGATTTTAGTTTTTTCGAATCAGAGATTTCAAGTCGACTCCCTGTTGTTTCAATTTAGTAGATGTCGTATTTACCGCTAGAGCGCATTATAAATTATCAATCCGCCAAATAAAAATGCCAATGGCGAAATCAATCGGAAATAAATAGGATTAAGTATATCTGCACTCTTTGTTGAAAACTTGTGATGTATTCTTCTAGGTACACTATAAAGTATTGCAGAAATGATTAGCATAAACCATCCTAAAATGTGGAAGGCCTTCGGAAATTTGGAAAAATCAGCATAAAAAATAATCACAATGGCCAGAATTAATCTGATTGTAATTTCAGTATAATTTATAAAATTGGTACTGCCGGCTTTTCTTAAAATCCTTCTTGCTTTTTTTGGGGTAAAAAGCATAAGGAGTCCAGCAAAAATGACATATATCCCGAAAAGTATTACGATGTATTTTCCAATTATAATCATCCTGTTTTCTGTTCCGATTTAATTATTTTTAGGTACTTTAACAAACGTACCCTATTTCTCATAGTACCATAAAAAGTGTTTATATTCAAAAGATACCTGACTAGAACTAATACTTAAAATATCCAATTGCTCCGAATTCTGGTTTACAAAATCTAAAAGTTGTTGTTTTTTGGTGAACTCATGAACTTTTAATGCTTTCTTCATTCTTCTTATTAGTTTTTGAATTTAATATTTATGTGTTTAATTCTAAATGTGCGGGTGTTTTTTTGTGATGTTTGATGTCTAAAATATGGCTTTTTATACTTTTACATGAAGGTCCAAAAGATACCGCAATATGGACTTTGCTGCTTACAAATTTTATGTACCTCAGCGTCCTTGCAAATAGCCTGGAGTAAGGACTATTATTCTCATTCCATTCATGTAAAAGGATAATATGTTCTTGGTAAAAAAACAGAAAATAAGTGATTAAGACAAATGCTTTTAGAGTTAACAGGATAACTTTTGCATAGAGCTAAGGAAATTATCGATAAATCAAGAAATGCCGAATGAAAAAACTGGTGGAGCGATTAGCAAAATCCTGTTTCCCTTAAATCGTAAGGCTTAAAAAATTAAAGCGGTGCCAGAGAGGCAAAGAAGCCCCAGTAATACCTTTTTAAACAGCTGTTCGTTTATTTTCAGAAAGAGGTGACCTCCTAAAAATTGAGCCAGAAAGAAAATAGGGAGAATGAGCAAACTCATTTTTATATGGCCGGTGTTCAATATCCCGCTAATTGCCAGGGTAGGTATCC
>JAWOHC010000237.1:0-8887 GCA_046496275.1 Gillisia sp. | reverse complement strand
AGGAACTGGGGCGGGTGAGGATATCCTGGAATTAATGGAAGAAATAATTTCAGAAAAAAACGGAATAACAGCGAAATTCAATAATTTAAGAGAGAACACCTCCATAAATGCGTTGCAGTCCCAGGCATTACTTCATTTAAAATCTCAGTATTGCGATAAAAATTTATGTTTGAACTGTAATTTAGGAACAAAATTAATTCAGGGATTCAGGTAATTCTTATCTTTGCGCTATGCTTAAAATTATTTATTCTATTCGGCATTATTTTGAACGAAATGGCTTTTATGTGTCTTCCAGATTGGGGGATAAGATTGGTATTAGGGCCAAAAGCATACGTTTATTCTTCATCTACTTATCTTTTGCCACAATGGGATTTGGATTTGCCATCTATTTGACCCTGGCCTTCTGGTTAAAAATCAAGGATCTTATCTATACAAAGCGCACTTCAGTTTTTGATTTGTAAAGCTGTTATAGGTTGTTTTTCAATTAATTAAAGTTTAATTGATGTTGGGTAAATGGAGATTTATCTGAAAATTATTTTTGAATCAAAATTTTGGTTGCTATTTATATTAACAAATCATTTACATTTTAACTTGTAAAAATTTGAAAAAGGCTATTTTTTTAGCAACTTGCTACGCTGTAAAAATAACCTTAATTAACAATTAATAAATCTTTATGAGAAAGTACTTACTTTCATCGCTTTTGTTCTTTTCTATGTTTTCCCTATTTGCCCAGGAGCTTGAGGTTGAGGCAAAAGTTGGAAATCCATCAAAGTTGATTAATGACGGTTTTATAGATCTTGAGGTAACCGGTGGTACTCCACCTTACAGTTATAAGTGGGATAACAAAGCTACCCCATTATCTTCCTCACGATCTGAAGGATTGGCAGAAGGCATCGCGAATACGGTAATAATTACCGATGCTGCAGGTGCTTCAATTACGAAGTCCTACACCATTAAAGCAGAAGCTATTACAGAGCATTTTAACGGTACTTTTATTCCGATAGTGGCAAGTATTGAAAAGGTCCTTTTTTGGGATTTATTCTCTGCAATTGGGATTTATGATCCGGTTATTTATGCAGATTATAAAAATGTTCCAATCACTGGCTGGACGCCTTCCATTGAAGACAGGTTTGTATTGAAACAATGGTTGAAACCTGAAGGCACCACTTTGGAAGAAGGGGATGAAATAGCGATTGTATCTTCCGATAAGGAAGGCGATATTATTGTAAAGGCAAATGCTGCTGGATCCCTTCGTTATTTGGTTGATGAAGGAAAGGTGATTTACAATTTCGAAAATAAAAAACATATTATTGAGCAGGGAGCCCATAATCTTGCTAAAATAAAATACGAGGAAGAAATTCCTTTGCTTCATCCTAACGGTGAAAAACAAACAAAGCATATCCCTTTTATTGTAGTTTGGTTGTTGTTTGGAGCTTTGTTTTTTACCCTAAGAATGGGCTTTATCAACATTAGAGGATTCAAGCATTCCCTGGATCTTGCCAGGGGTAAATATGATGATCCTACGGCACCTGGCCAGGTTACGCATTTTCAGGCATTGGCAACGGCCGTTTCAGGAACTGTAGGTTTAGGGAATATAGCCGGTGTTGCGGTAGCTATTTCCCTGGGTGGTGCAGGAGCCACTTTCTGGATGATCCTTGCAGGATTGTTGGGGATGTCTTCAAAATTCGTGGAATGTACGCTTGGTGTAAAATATAGATTTATCAATAGTGAAGGCCGTGTTTTTGGTGGTCCGATGAATTATTTGAGATACGGACTTGAAAAGCGCAATAAAAAAGGACTCGGAAAAGTACTTGCAGCAATGTTTGCAGTGCTGGCAATTGGAGCTTCTTTTGGAGGTGGAAATATGTTCCAGGCCAACCAGTCTTTTGAACAACTTGAAGGGATGTTTCCGTTTATGGTAGGAAATGGGTTCTGGTTTGGTGTAGTAACAGCTTTATTGGTAGGGGTTGTTATCATTGGTGGAATTAGCAGTATTGCCAAGGTTACAGGTAAAATTGTACCTGTGATGGCTGGAATTTATATCCTTGGATGTTTAACCGTAATTGGAATAAACATAGAAAATATTGGACCTGCATTTAGCGCGATAATAGATGGAGCTTTTAGTCCAAGTGCCTTGAAAGGTGGAATTATAGGGGTGTTAATCGTAGGTTTCCAGCGTGCGGCATTCTCGAATGAAGCTGGAGTTGGATCGGCGGCGATTGCGCATAGTGCGGCAAAAACAAACCATCCACCCTCGGAAGGTTTTGTGGCCCTTTTGGAACCTTTTATAGACACCGTAGTAGTTTGTACGCTTACTGCTTTGGTGTTAATCTTTACAGGGAAACATGAAGTGGTGGGAATCGCCGGAGCGCAGTTGACATCCGATGCTTTTGGAAGCGTAATCTCCTGGTTCCCGTATGTTCTGGCAGCAGCAGTATTCTTATTTGCATTCTCTACCATGATTTCCTGGTCTTATTACGGAATGAGAGCCTGGACATACCTGTTTGGAAAAAGCATAAAAAGTGAAATTGTTTATAAAGTATTATTTCTGGTGTTTGTAGTTGTAGGAGCTTCTGTAAGCCTTGGTGCTGTACTGGATTTTTCAGATATGATGATCCTTGCGATGTCTTTTCCTAACATTATTGGATTATATATAATGTCCGGAGAAGTACGGAATGACCTTCGTGATTATGTGAAGAAGCTTAAAGCGGGAGAACTTTATAAAACTTCAGAAAAAGCTGAGGTCTCTTAATGAATTAGAACTGATGAGAAATTTAAAATCCCATTTTGTTTTCACCAGAAGTGAGCAAAATGGGATTTTTTTATTTGTGCTGATTATTATAATTCTTCAGCTTGTTTATTTCTTTGTTGATTTTTCTCCTTCTGAAGGGAGGTCTGTAGAACAAGATAAAGAGCTAACAGAATTTCAGAGAGCAATCGATTCTATTAAAGATGCTGAGAAACAAAACCTTGTGGCTGACATCTTTCCTTTTAATCCAAATTTTATTACAGATTATAAAGGATATACTTTGGGGATGACACCAGAGGAGATCGATAAGCTGCATGTTTTCAGGGCAGGGGAGAAGTGGGTGAATTCTGCTGAAGACTTTCAGAAGGTAACAGGGGTTTCCGATTCTCTTCTCAATGAAATTTCACCGTATTTTAAATTTCCAGATTGGATAGCTTCAGAAAGGTCCTCATCTTCAAAAAGAACACAGGTTATGGCTAAAAACCAACCTAAGAACAGGAAGGATATCAACCAGGCTACCCTGGAAGATTTAACCGATATCTCTGGAATTGGAGCGGTATTAGCCGGAAGAATTATTAATTACAGGAATAAAATTGGTGGTTTTCTGGATGACATTCAGCTTAAAGATATCTACGGGCTAAATTTTGAAGTTCGGGCGGAACTTCAAAACCAATTTACGGTAATTACAATTCCTTCTCATACCATTCATGATGTTAATGAAGCGACCGTGCTTGAGCTGGCAGCTGTTCCCTATATTGGATATGAATTAGCCAGGGAAATAATAAATTATAGATTGTTGAACGAAAAAATCCATAATTTTGAAGAATTGGCAAAAATTAAGGACTTTCCTTCAGAAAAAATAGACCGAATTGCATTATATTTGTCCGTAAAATAAAGATTTTGAAATTAGCTGGTTAAAAGCTAATCCAATCCTGACTAAATCATATTGAAAATCCTGATCATAGCTTTTTAATGAAGCAGGAATCTTCCGGGCAGGATCCCCTTGTCTTTATTTAAAAACCATTCTTATTAAGCATTAAATTTAAATGAATATGTATTTTACAGAAGAGCATGAACTTTTCAGAAAAAGCTTCCAGGAATTTTTGCAGAAGGAAGTTGTGCCTCACATTGATAAATGGGAGGAAACAGGGACTATAGAGCGTTTTATCTGGAAAAAATTCGGGGACATGGGATATTTCGGCTTGAATTATCCGGAGCAATATGGAGGACTGGATCTGGATCTTTTTTACACCACCATATTTCTGGAGGAATTACAAAAGATAAATTCTGGTGGATTTGCAGCGGCTATGTGGGCTCATTCCTACCTTGCAATGACACATTTGCTGAAAGAAGGAGATGACAGGATTAAGGAAAAATACCTGGCTCCGAGTATTGCGGGTGATTTAATTGGATGTCTTTGTATTACCGAGCCTTTTGGAGGAAGTGATGTTGCAGGAATGCGAAGTACCGCTGTTAAAAAAGGCGATAGCTATATTCTTAATGGATCCAAGACCTTTATCACCAATGGGATTTATTCCGATTATTTAATAGTTGCGGCCAAAACAGCTCCGGAAAAAGGAGGAAAAGGAATGAGCATTTTTGTTGTGGATCGGGATACTCCGGGAATTTCTGCAACAAAATTGAATAAATTAGGCTGGAGAGCTTCCGATACAGCAGAAATTGCCTTTGATAATGTAGAAATCCCTGCAGAAAACCTGATGGGAGAGGAAAACCTTGGGTTTAACTACATTATGCAGCATTTCGCATTGGAACGCCTTATTATGGGGATAAATGCACACGCACGTGCAGAATTTGCATTGGAATATGCCATTAAATATATGGGCGAACGCGTTGCTTTTGGAAAAACGATAGATCAATTCCAGGCGCTGCGGCATTCTGTTGCAGAAATGGCCAGTGAAGTAGAAATGTGTAAAGAATTTAATTATTCAATAGTTAAAAGAATGATCGATGGGGTATATGTGGTGAAGGAAGCCAGTATGTCCAAACTATTATCTACTAAGATCGCAGATGAGGTGATTTATAATTGCCTTCAGTACTTAGGCGGTTATGGGTATATTGAAGACTATCCAATGGCGAGAATGCTTAGAGATAGCCGATTGGGGCCAATAGGCGGCGGAACTTCAGAGATCCTACGTGAAATCATTGCTAAAATGGTGATCGATAAGAAGGAATACAAGCCGGCTGCGGAATAATTTAGATCGGTATTTTAGCGAAAATTCAGTTTTTTATCGCTAAAATGGTGATCGATAGGAAGAAATACAAGCGGGCTTCCAGAGCGTTAGGGTGGATTAAAATGGCTGAAAAATAAAATAAATAATAATATTTAAATAAAGGTTGCAGGTTCTTTCAATTGAATTATATTTGCACCTTAAATTTAATGAAAGGAGGTGATACTATGTTAATTATACCAGTTAAAGACGGAGAAAATATCGACAGAGCGCTGAAGCGTTTTAAAAGAAAATTTGATAGAACCGGAACAATGCGCCAGCTGAGAAGCAGACAAGCATTTGCAAAGCCTTCTGTTGTAAATAGAGCTCAGGTTCAAAAAGCTCAATACATTCAGAATTTAAGAGACAAGGAGGAGATTTAGATTCGTTGTTTAATTTTTTATCGAATCATTTTCGATAAATAAAAAAGTTAATACAGCTTTTAAATTTTATTTGTTTCGTAAGTTTTATTACTTAGAATAAGAAGCCCTGTTTCAAGGGTATTTAAATAAACTGCTGTTGGTAAGTCAAAGTTTTATAACTTTGTTTACCAACAGTTTTTTTATGCCCTTCACTCAATTTTTAGATTATCTCTTACTGGAAAAAAAATATTCGTTGAATACGGTGAAGGCCTATGAAGCAGATCTTGGTGCTTTTAAAATTTTTATAAAGGAAGAGTTTAAGGAGGAAGAGCTAAAAACCATTCACTATAATCAAATCAGGAATTGGATCATATCCCTGGTTGATTTGGGTTTGACCAACCGAAGTGTTAACCGTAAGATATCCTCGCTAAAAGCCTATTATAAATTTCTTCTGCGCACTGGCCAAATAGAGGTAACTCCGCTGGCTGCGCACAAGTCCTTAAAAATCAAAAAAAATATACAGATCCCTTTTTCTGAAAATGAAATAGGGCAAGTGATTAACGCTATCTCCCCGAACAGCTTCAAAAATTCGCGGGACCTCGCTATAGTAGTAATGCTTTACTCCACAGGAATACGTCGGGCCGAACTTATTGGCATTACTATCAGGGATCTGGACCTGAAGAATAATTTGCTGAAAGTTCTAGGGAAACGAAACAAGGAAAGGTTTGTTCCGCTTCTGCCGGAAATAGTATCGCTTCTTGGGGTTTATTTGCAATACAGAGAAGAAATAGTGAAGGGGGAAACCGCTAATTTATTTATAACAGAACGTGGCGTTAAATTATATGAAAATCTTGTTTATAGGATTATTAATAATTACTTTAGTCTTGCATCCAAAAAGGTGAAAAAAAGTCCTCATATTTTAAGGCATTCTTTTGCTACCCATCTTTTGGGTCAGGGTGCAAATTTAAACGCAGTAAAGGAGTTGTTAGGTCATTCCAGTTTGGCGGCAACACAGGTATATACACATAATAGCATTACAGAATTAAGTAAGGTTTATAAAAAAGCTCACCCCCGTCAAAATAAAAAGTGATTTTAACTTATTGTTTAATTAAAATTTTAGGAGATGAAAGTAAATGTGCAGTCCGTAAACTTTAATGCAGATCAAAAATTAATCGATTTCATCCAGGTCAGATTGGATAAATTGGAGCATTACTACGATAAAATTATTTATGCTGATGTTTTTCTGAAAGTTCAGAATACCAGTGCAAAGGAGAATAAGATCACAGAAATTTTATTGAGTATACCGGGAGGGGATGTGATAGTTAAAAAAACCTGTCGGAAATTTGAAGAGTGTGTAGATGAGTGTGTTGGAAGTTTAACGAGGCAATTGAAAAAGAAAAAGGAAAAAATGAGCGCCAAAATATCCTAATTTTTTTGCAGATTTGTTTTGTGAATTGAATTAAATGTATACATTTGCAGTCCGTTAGAAATAGCGGACTTTTTTATGCTAAAAAAGTTATAAAAGGCCGATGTAGCTCAGCTGGCTAGAGCAGCTGATTTGTAATCAGCAGGTCGTGGGTTCGAGTCCCTCCATCGGCTCTGAAATTTTGAAAGAATACCGCTTAGGTTTTTGTGATGTTGAGATTAATTTCTCATTACAAAATGAGGATAAAAAGTTCATCCTGAGCGAAGTCGAAAAAAGTTCCTTAATCGACTTTGAATTTTTGAATGAAAAGCTTTGTTAATGGGAAAATTTATAATTAAATTTGCCCCTCGAAAAAAAACAAGCCAAAGTTCAAAAATGGTTCTGTGAAATATTGAAATTTTATTTTGGGGAGATACTCAAGCGGCCAACGAGGGCAGACTGTAAATCTGCTGACTACGTCTTCGCAGGTTCGAATCCTGCTCTCCCCACAAATCACTTTAAGTGATTGATCCAACACGAAGCATTGTAATAATGTTTCAATTTTGCGAAAGTAGCTCAGTTGGTAGAGCGTCAGCCTTCCAAGCTGAATGTCGCCGGTTCGAACCCGGTCTTTCGCTCCAAGAGGAAGTCATCACGCCAAAGGCGTGATCTTCCGCTCTAACGAAGAATAAGTCATTTGATTTATTCTTCACGAGTAGGTTTTCGCCTAACAGGTTTGATCGCTCGCTTAAATTATAACAGCGTTTTTTAGAGCAGCTGTTTGAATTATCTCCATAAGTGTGACTTAGTGGGGATAGTCTTTTTTGCCGACGTAGCTCAGGGGTAGAGCGTTTCCTTGGTAAGGAAGAGGTCACGAGTTCAATTCTCGTCGTTGGCTCTTATGATTTTGCATTAAATTGAACACTAATATATAACTAAGATTAAATAATTATTAATTATGGCAAAGGCAACTTATGATCGTTCCAAACCGCACCTAAATATTGGAACGATTGGACACGTAGATCACGGGAAAACAACATTAACTGCAGCTATTACTAAAGTAATGGCTGATGCTGGTTATTCAGAAGCGAGTGCTTTTGATCAAATCGATAATGCTCCCGAAGAAAAAGAAAGAGGTATAACAATTAACTCATCGCACGTTGAATATGCAACGGCTAACCGTCACTATGCGCACGTTGACTGTCCAGGTCACGCGGATTACGTGAAGAACATGGTTACTGGTGCTGCTCAAATGGATGGAGCTATCCTTGTGGTAGCTGCAACAGATGGTCCTATGCCACAAACTCGTGAGCACATACTTTTAGGTCGTCAGGTTGGTATTCCAAGAATCGTAGTTTTCTTGAATAAAGTTGACTTGGTTGATGATGAAGAACTTTTGGAATTGGTAGAGATGGAAGTAAGAGATTTGCTTTCTTTCTACGAATATGATGGTGATAATGGACCTGTAATTTCAGGATCTGCTCTTGGAGCACTTGAAGGTGATGAAAAATGGTCTCAGACTGTTATAGACTTGATGGCTGCTGTTGATACCTGGATTGAATTGCCAGAACGTGATGTTGATAAGCCATTCTTGTTACCTATCGAGGATGTATTCTCTATTACTGGTCGTGGTACTGTTGCTACTGGTCGTATCGAGACTGGTGTTGCAAATACTGGAGATCCTGTAGAGATCATTGGAATGGGAGCAGAAAAAGTTACATCTGTTGTAACTGGAGTTGAGATGTTCCGTAAGATCCTTAACAGAGGTGAAGCTGGAGATAACGTAGGTATTCTATTAAGAGGTATTGAGAAAACTCAAATCTCTCGTGGAATGGTTATTTGTAAGCCAGGTTCTGTGAAGCCTCACAAAAAATTCAAGGCTGAGGTTTACGTTCTTAAGAAAGAAGAAGGTGGACGTCATACTCCATTCCATAACAATTACCGTCCTCAGTTTTATGTACGTACAACTGATGTAACTGGAACTATTACGTTGCCAGAAGGTGTTGAAATGGTTATGCCTGGAGATAACCTTACTATCCACGTTGAATTGTTGCAAACAATTGCGATGACTGTTGGTTTGCGTTTTGCTATCCGTGAAGGTGGTAGAACTGTAGGTGCAGGTCAGGTAACTGAGATTTTAGAC
>JAWOHC010000121.1:0-4886 GCA_046496275.1 Gillisia sp. | reverse complement strand
CCGGCGAGCTCTCCCTGCGCGCCGACAGCTATCGGCCGCTGACCAAGTCGCTGCTGCCGCTGCCGGAAAAATGGCATGGCCTGACCCCTTTGACCACGAATAATTGCCTAAATTGAATTTAAATTCCCGGAAATGGGATCGTTTAAATCGATCAATTCTGAAATAAGATGATTTTCAATAAGTTGATCGATAATGTTTTCGGTAATATCCGGAAAATCAACCTCCACGATCATGTTGCTATTAAGCCAGTTTTCTATTTTGGGAATCTGCTTTTTCTTTAGATTTTTTATCACCTGTACTCCAAGTGCCTGCAACGCTGCAGCATTGCAATGTTGCTCATATTGATTTTTCATTGGGATTACCATTAATTTTTTGTTTAAAAAAAGCGCTTCTGCAGGGGTTTCAAACCCAGCCCCGCACAGAACTCCGGTGCATGAAGCCATACTTTCAAGAAATGCATTGTTGTCAATAGGCCTAATTGAAATATTATTTATGGAAGCGATATGCTTTGTATGTTTGGAAAACACCTGCCAATTAATTCCTTTAAATTGCCCCAGGGTTTTTATGAGCTTTTCCTCAGAATAGGAAGGCAGATAAACGGTGTAGTGCCCTATATCTGAAATCTCCAGATCGCGGACCTGCTTTCTAATTACAGGAGTGAAGGTGTTTTTATTGAATTTTTCAAAATGAAACCCATAACTAAACTTTGTAGGTGCGTAGTTTTTCAAAATAAACTTCCCCACCCTATCTTTATGTTTTGGCAAAAATGCATTTTCCGATAAAACAGCGCTTTGATGGCTCAGTCCTATACAGGGAATGCCTTTTAAATAAGCTGCCCAGGCTGAAATAGGTTCAAAATCGTTGATAATAAGGTCATAATTTTCTACAGGAACGCTCCGTATTTCCCGTATAATCCTGCTAATATTATTTTTAAGGTAGGTATTCCGTAAATCTACTCCACCCTTTTTGCCGAAAATAAAGCTGATCCCTTTGTAGTAGTACTTAACGGGAAAGGGAAGCGATAGATCGGCCTGGGTACCGCTAATTAAAATATCTAATTCCCCTTTATTCTTTAAAATTGGGATTATGTCAATGGCCCTGCTCAAATGACCATTCCCCGTGCCCTGGATAGCATATAATATCTTCATGATTTTTAAATTAAATACTTAATTATTCCTGAAAGAATTGAATTAAAGGGTTTAAAAAATTCACACCCTCAAAAGAATGTTTTTCAGCAATACTTTTTTCAATGCCTGACAAAATTAAATTCCCGCACCAAATTTTCGAAAATCATCCTGTTGTTCATTTCCGGTTCCTTTTTTCGGTCAATTTTTAAGTTCCTGACCCTTTGGAGATCTTCATCAAACTGATATATTTTCCAGGCTCCATGGTTGTATTCAAGGGCTGTTAGATTTTCAATCCAATCTCCCGAATTTAGATAGGTAACCTCTCCTTCCTTGTTTTGAATTTTTTTAATCCCTGGCTGATGTATATGTCCGCATACCACATAATCATAGGAATTTGATATAGCAATATCAGCAGCAATTTGCTCAAAATCATTGATGAATTTTACTGCACTCTTTACACTGTTTTTTATTTTTTTTGAAAAGGATAATTTTCCCCTTCCCATTTTTTCTGAGAGATGATTAAACAATCTGTTGATTAGGATTAAAGTATCATAGCCTTTTGCACCTAATTTGGCCAGCCATTTAGAATTCTGCATAATAACATCAAACACATCCCCGTGAAAAAACCAGGCCTTTTTACCGTCCAGGTTTAACACGACTTTATTCACAATTTGAAGTGAGCCCATTTTAAAACCTACAAATTTCCTCAACATTTCATCGTGGTTCCCCGTCACATAATAAACCTTCACATTTTTGGCAATTAAGCCCGTGATATGTTTGATTACCTGCATATGCGATTCCGGCCAGTAACTTTTGTTGAATTGCCAAATATCAATGATATCACCATTTAGTATCAATGTTTTAGGTTTTACACTTTTTAGATAACTTAAAAGTTCCCCCGCATGACATCCGTAGGTGCCCAAATGAATGTCGGAAATAACCACAACTTCAACTTCACGTTTTTTCATGTGTTTCAGAAATATGTTTTTTCAAGATGTTAATCACGTAGGTCCCGCAGAATTTATGTGGCGAGAATAAAGATGCTATTTGGTAAAGAAGAATTTTTGTGAGTATGAACTCCTGAACATAACTTTCACTGTTTCGGAAAAAACGTCCAACAAAGATAAAAAAGTGAGAAAAAAAATAATGGACAAAAACCGATGGGTCTTTTTGGAACGGGTTTTCGGGATAATCCAATACCTGATTTGCCAATATCATTGTTTTTAATTAAGTGCAAGGTAAAAACCAGTTATTAATCAATTGTAATTGAATCATTAAGTTTTGGTGGTTGTTTCGTTGTAAGTTGATTAAATTAATGTAACCTGAAATTCCTGAGCATTTTTTTCTTCACCCCGCAATATTTATCAAATGAATACCCATTAAAAAAAGGGAGACAATTTCTTGACATCCCTTTTTAATTCTGGCTAATTCAGTACAATTTCACGTATAATAAAATGGCTTCAGCTATTTCATTCAGATTCTCTCTTTGTTCTCATAGTACAGCACAAAAATAGTTTAAACATGGACGTTGAGTATTAACTTATGATGAAGCCTAGAATAAGAAAACCTTTCCTACCTCCTGAAACTGGATTGAAGATTGTTTGGGTTATTTAGGCGGTACTGCAAAAAGGAACTTTCCAGAAATTTTCCAAAAAATGATGAAATACAGATTGTTGTTCCTTAATGTCATTTGACATTTTCGTCCAATTCTTTCGGCGATAAATACACCAATTCATACCATTGAACATCAAATATAATTCACATAAAAACAAAGCATCGAACCACTTTTTAATCAAAATATTAACTATTTTAAAGAGTTAGATTAAAGTAGTTTTTGAAGTACTTAATTGTCCTAAATTTTGATTTGACTTCGCTGACAATAGTTCACATCTAAAAATCATTATGGGAGTTCTTGCCTTTTAAACCATGCATTGGTTGAAGGCAGAATTGTATGAAATTTTTGTCCCTTAGGGGACAAAAGTGGAAGAGCAAGAGGATAACACGCTGCGCGATGTTCAGTTATTTCCACTTTTTATAAATTATTGATTTTCAGGCTTTTAAAAGGTTTTGTAGGTGTAGAAAATATAGGGAACAAGAAGTTTTTCACGAAAAAACCTTGGCAGCCCGGAATAATCAACGAATTTTTCACGAAAAAATGGATAAAGGGTATGAAAACGAACGGTTTGAGAGTCTGAGCATAAAGGCTCCCGTTGCAAAGAAATTCAAAAAATTCAGCAAGGGAATTTCAAAATCACAGTCAATGACACTACTGCTGATGTTGGAGTTTTTTGAACATAACGGAATAGCACCTACAGAAACCTTTGGCCCAAAAATGCAAACCCTGAAAGGTCTCATCAAGAAAAGAATCAATGGAGTGATTGCCATATTAAAGGACATCGAAAAAACTCAAACCAAACCAATTGCCGGAATGCTAATGGCACTTATGGAAGCAGCAGATCCAAAAAACAAAAAATGGAATCAGAAAAAAAAGGATTACGAGGAAGACGACACTCATCCCGATTTTTATAAATAATTCATTAAGTATACCACCATCAAACCCCAGCCAAAGATTGAGCTTGATCTAAACAGTTTGAACTGTTGGTAAATTACAAACAGAATAAAAAAAAGGGATGCATTAATTATTAAACCCCTAACCCTTCTTATTTATTCTTATTTATTCTTTTTCAGTTCCAGCTTGTTTTGCCGCTCCAGCATCTCCATATCCTTTTCTACCTTTTCATCAAGAACCTTTGCATAGATCTGGGTCGTTTTTAGTGATTTATGGCCAAGCATCTTGCCAACGCTCTCAATAGGAACTCCTTTAGACAAGGTTACAGTCGTCGCAAAGGTATGTCGGGCTAAATGGGTGGTGAGATTCTTTTTGATACCGCAAACGTCTGCTATTTCTTTTAAATAGGAATTAGATTTCTGGTTCGTCAAAACCGGTATAACTCCTTTTCCTACTTTTACATAAGGATGGTCAGCATATTTTTCAAGGATTGCTTCCGGAATTCCTAATATAGGAATGCTGCTCAAGGTTTTAGTTTTTTGTCGTTTGGTTTTGATCCATTTCCTCCCGCTTATATTGATAACAATATCATCTGCAGAAAGTTTTTTTATATCCGCAAATGACAGGCCAGTATAGCAGCAAAATACAAAGGTATCCCGAACAAGGTCAAGGCGGGGAATGTCAAATTCCTGTTCAATCATTTTTTCAAGCTCAGTGTCGGTAAGAAATCCCCGCTCAGAAGCTTTCCAATTTCCTTTCCAATGGAAAAAGGGATCTTTTTCAATCCACTGATTAGCATAAGCGATCCGAATGATTTTTTTGAAATTAACAATATACTTTTGAGCGGTATTATGGGCACAATCTTTTTCTGATTTCATATAATGATCAAAACCTGTGATAAATTGATGGTCCACATCTTCCACAGGGATATCTTTCGCCTTCCATCGAAACGCAAGGTAATTTTCAATATGTTTCTTGCAGGCATTATACCTTTGCAAAGTCCCTTTAGTATATCCTTTTCCTATTAGTTTTTCCATATCATCATTATGATCCTGGAAAATTTCCATCAACATATACTGTTTTTCTTCTTTGCCTAAGTAAATATCTTTAATGATTTTGGCCGAAATCTTTTTTCCTTCTCTTACCAACCGATCGTGAACTTCATATAAGGCAGCCCGGATATGATCTAGAAACCGATTGACCGTTCTCGCCTCCTCCGAAGTTCCCTTGGCCTTCCCGCTTTTATTGTT
>JAWOHC010000009.1:0-12457 GCA_046496275.1 Gillisia sp. | reverse complement strand
AAAATCTGGTTATAAAAGCAAGAAGTCTTTCAGATAAACCGAAGAAAATACAGGTGGCACTTATAGATAAAAACGGGGCTTCTTTTGGGAAGATACTAGAATTGCAAACAGGGGAGCAGGAGTATAGCATTGCGCTGTCTGAGCTATTACCGGTAAGAACGGTAACTCTACCAAGACCTTATCCTTCATTTTTACCCTATTATTTTGACCATGAAATCCCTGGAGGATTTAAAATAGGAGCTGCAGAAGCCATCCAAATTTCTATAGGACCAGAACTTCCGGAAGACGAATTAAAACAACCGCAACAAATAGGAATTACCAGCCTTAGGTTAGAGAAATAATATTTTAAAGCTGTCCTGGAATAACAAATAGTTTCACCCGGAAATTATAGTTCCGGTTGATAAAAAAAAACAAAGCCGGTGAACGAATCACCGGCTTTTATAATTTGAACAAAATTTAAATCCCTCATTGAGGGTTTAATTCCCCGAGGTTTTTGATTTATTCAGTTATAGACCAAATACTATAGGAATTTGCAGGAGCTTCAATGCTCACGCTGCCATTTGCTTCTGTAGTAGGTTTAAAGCTGCTTTTATAACTGTAATCCATAAGTGTAGTGTTATTCCATCCCGAGGTAATAGTTCTTCGTTTGGTGTTTCCACTGGTGTTTATGTAAAGGATTAAGCCTGGATTTACACCATCTCCGCTTCTTTTCATCACATATTCATCATTGTCAATATATAAGATTTCCACATCTCCTGTGGCCAGGGAGTTGTTAATGAGCATTAATCGTTTCAACTCATCCTGAAAGGCTGCATTCTCATAATCTGAATAAAAAATGGTAGGATATCCATCATGAGTTAAGATATAAGCATAGGCTTTCATTTTATTGCTGGCTTCAATTCGGTTGTCTGGATTGGTCTCCTTCTCGGTGTCATGGTTTGCTACAAATGTTACAGCAAGGTCTGGATGGTTTGTTCGAAGCATATTCTTTCCAAGATAATTAAGGTCATTATGGCGATCGAAGGCTTTTTCCATTTCATAAAAGGCAGCAAAATCAAAGGCTGCAACTCCCGTATCTTCTACCCAGTCAATAAGCACCTGCGGATTTCCATCCCAGTTTTCACCCACGGCAAAACCACCTACTTCTTCCATCCATTCTTTGATTACCCAGTTTCCAAAACCTTTCACATAATCAAATCTCCAGCCATCAAATTTCATTACGTTCTTGTAATATTTGGCTACGGAATTTTCATTTTTCCAAAGCCAATCCTGCACATAAGGCTGGTGATGGCAAAGGTCTTGTTCATCAAAGAAAAGATCTCCTTCATCCCGTTCATGAATATCGTTTGGATGAAAACTGTTAAAATCCCGGTTAAACATTCCAGAAGCATTTCCGGCCGTTTCATCAAAAAGGGTATAGGTATCTTTGTTTCTGAAAGGGTTAAATTGTTTTCCTCCTCCCGAATTGTGGTTCAGGATAATATCTGCAATTACTTCAAGCCCATTGCTGTGAGCGTTTGCAATCACGGTTTCCAGTTCAGCCCTGGTTCCAAAGCGGGTAGGAATAGTACCATGCTGCATGAATTCACCAAAGTCGAAATAATCGGAAGGGTCATATCCCATAGAATATCCACCGGATTGTCCTTTGGAAACTGCAGGTAACCACAAACGGTCTACTCCGGCATTAGCCCATCCTTCTATTTTACCATTAATGAGGTTCCACCATTCATGCCGTGGCTCTACATCCCAGTAAAAAGTTTGCATCATCACTCCGGTTCCATTTTTGTAATCCTCCAGGTTGAGTTCTCCTGGCACCACTGGCACTGGAATAATTCCCTGATCATCATCTGTAACATCAATTGCGGTATCATCACCAGAACAGGCATTAAGACCCAGAGCAAGTGAAATGATTGCACTAAAAAATAATAATTTTTTTTTCATGTTTTTAGTTTATTAAAATGAAAAAGCTGCCAGGGATTTTGATATTGGATCTTTTTCCCAATCAATCCCTGACAGCTTTTATTTCCTTTAAGGGAATATTATTCTACCGCTATGAAGATATATCTTCCGGTTAAATCATTGAACCATACATTATAAGTTCCTGCCTGAGGGATAATGTCATCCCCATTTGAGATACCACTTGGGAAGTTGGTACCACCTCCCCAGTTTACATCCCAACTTTGATTAGCTCTGAATTTAATTCCTTCTTCTGTTAAGACAACTCCTTGGGCAAACCAAATATGTTCATCAAAAGTAGACTTAGTCATTAATATGTCTGGTGTTGGATTATCATCATTGGGCCATCCTACACTTGTTCCGGCTCCAACAAGTCCTATTTTATCATAAGTTGCGGCACCGCTTGCATCAAATGGCACTACAGTGTATGTCATTTCCTCAAGATCTACGGTGATTGTGTAATAACCTGTAGTGCTTACAGCAATTGCTGCAGGATCTGGATCATCATCTGTCTCTCTGTAAAGAAGGGTTCCATTTTCCCCTCCGTATTGAGGCGCCCATTGTCCTTTAACCTCGATTAATTTCCAGGCCACGTCCTCTCCACCTTCAAGTCTTCCGGTATAATGATAAAGATTTGGATTCTCTGAATTTCTAAACAAAGGATAATTGTTGCTAGTTGCAGTGTTAGCCCAACCTGTAGGTGTTGCGCTTCCCACGAGGAAAAGGTTCTTAAACACTTCCTCTTCTTCACCAACATCCTCTGGTAGGACTACTGTAATAGATCTTACTTCAGATTCTACATTTAGTGGGTTTCCGCCGTCTGTTCCTGCATAAGCCTTTACCCTAAAGTAAAACTGGCCTGTGTTTGAGGCATCGGTAGTTGGGTCTGAATCCAGTCCTGCGCCCATTGCCAGGGTCATTAATTGTGCAACCGTAACTGCAAGATTATTATCCCCTGTAGCTCCCATTATATCAAAACTTTCAAAATCGGAATCTGAAGATCCCTGGAGTTGATAGGTAATATTTGTAGGAACGTCAAAATCTACGATGTTCCATACAAAGCGTTCAGCCACATTGGTTCTGGTAGCCGGGGTTAAAATATAACTTGCATTAAAGGAATTAAGAAATTGAATTCCTGCTGGATCAGGTTGTGCGATAAAGACCACGTCATCATCGCTGCTACAGGAATATATTCCTGAGAATGCTACGAATGCCAGTAATAAGATTGATAGTTTTTTCATTTTAATTTTTTTTATATTAATAACCTGGATTTTGAGTTAAGTTGGTATTTACCCCCAAATCTGATGCGGGGATGGGCATTAAATCTCTAAATGATGACGTTGTGGTTCCTTGTGGGACCCCACCTTTGAACGCCCAAATTCCGTTTTCAGAAAATTTGTTAAAACGAATAAGGTCGGTTCTGCGGTGTGCTTCCCAGTACAATTCCCGTGCTCTTTCATCAAGGATGAAATCCAATGTTAGATCTGAAGAAGAAATGTTTCCGCGGCTGTCTCCATATGCGCGTTCCCGCAATTCATTGATATAAGACACTGCCTGTCCTACACTACCGCCACCATTTTGCAAAACGGCTTCGGCATACATTAAATAAGCATCTGCAAGTCTAAACATTGGGAAATCGGTATCTGGAAAGTCACCAGTAGTATCACTTCCCCAATTTCCGTTAACATCTACGTTTCTATATTTTGTAATTGCAAAACCATCAGTGAATGCAGAAATACTTCTCACTTCTTTGTTTTGGCCATCGGTATGGAACATAGCACGTGGATCATCCGATTCTTCTCCTCCAGGGAAAATATCTACAAATTGCTGCGTAGTTCTTAAACCAGCCCAGCCTCCATTCACGCCAAATTCAGCTGGATCCATAGATCCTCCCACTGCAGCGTGGATAATAAAGGTCATCCCACCGTAATTTTGAGAATTTAAACCATCAAAGGTGATAGGGAAAATCACTTCGTTTTGCGCCCCGTTACTATCATTATCTGCCAAAAACAGGTGCTGATAAGGGATATTTGGTATGCTGTAACCCGATGCTATGATTTTGGAGGTATAGGTAACCACATCGGTGTATCTACCGGTTCCGGTATACACTTCAGCATTCAGGTATAATTTAGAAAGTAACATCCAAACCGCCGCCTGATCTGCCCGACCATATTCATTTTGCTTGGCCCCTACAATTTCATTTTCAATGGCAAGCAATTCACTTTCTACAAAGGTAAAAAGATCTTTTCTTTCAATTTGCTCTGGCAAAAAGGCTCCAATGGGATCCTTCTCTGTAACATACGGAGGATTTCCAAAAAGATCTATCGCGTGATAATAACTTAAAGCTCTTAAGAAACGGGCTTCTGCACGGTAGTCTTGAATTTGAGCTCTCAATTGCCCATCTACACCTCTGGAATCCAGAAGTCCGGGTTCCGTTTGTCTCAGGAATTCATTGGTGAGGGCTACCTGGTACATTATACGACTATACATAGTACGAATAAATTCATTCCCTGCAGTCCAGTTTTGGGCGTGCAGGTTTGCAATGGTACCATCATTCCAGCCAATTAAGGCTTCATCGGTGGTGAGTTCCTGCATCATAAAGTACAGTCTCAAATAGTTTGAGAATCCTTCATCAAGTCCCATTAAATCTGGTAACCCGGCAGGACCTTGCTGTCCGCTTAAGGAAAGGCCAGTATAGAGCTTGGCAAGAAATTGCCGGTAAGATTCGGGATCTTCAAACACAGCAGCAGCAGTTTGACGCTCATCCTCGGGTGTAAGGTCCAGATTGTCCTGGCAAGACACAAAAAGCATTGTGCTTAAAAAGACAACCAGGATTGGTTTCAGTTTTTTGTACATAATATTTTTATTTAATGCATTCATTAGTTCTAAAATGAGAAGTTAAGTCCCAAAATAATGTTTCTGGTTCTTGGATAGAAGTTATTGTCAATCCCATTGCCTATTTCAGGATCCAATCCTTCATAATCTGTAATTACAAATAGATTAGTACCTGTAATGCTCGCTCTTATATTAACCTCGTCTCCTGGAATAAGATAAGAAAAGGAAGCATTATCCAATCTTACGAAATCTGCACGGCTCAGGTAATAGTCTGAGAAAAACTGATTTTGCTGAAAATTGGTTTCCAAAACATTGGAATTAAGGTTTGAATAGTAGGGCTGCGGGGTAACTGTACCCGCACCTATAAATCCGCTACCAGACTGTGTGTTGTTGTACACGTAATTTCCAAAGTTTCCTCTAAAGGTGAAACTAAGATCCATATTTTTATAACTCATCGTGTTGGTGAATCCCATAAAATAATCTGGCGTTGCCTTTTTATAAGCCTGCCTGTCTATTTCGGTAATTTGGTTGTCGGAATTTACATCTGCATAAGCTCCTTCTATAGGTAGTCCCTGTTGGTTATAAACCTGGCGGAACACAAAGAAGGTAGAAGGGTCAAACCCTTCCTGCCAAATTTGGATATTATTTCCTACACCACCACTAATTCCTCCTTGTGGAATAAAGAAATTAGGATCGTCTCCAAGGGATAATTTGGTGATTTCGAGATCCTGGAAAGTGATATTGTAATTTACGCTCCAGTTAAAATCCTGACCAGAAACCAGGATGGCATTTAATCCTACCTCTACACCACGGCTTACGGTTTCACCAATGTTGGTGGTAAGTAAATCTGTAAGGTTTGCTCCTGCCGGTACTGGTACGGTGGCCAAAAGATCTTTAGTTTTTCTGTAATAGGCATCTACGCTACCGGTTAAACGATTGTTGAAAAATCCAAAATCAATTCCGGCATTATAGGTTATTAATTCTTCCCATTTAAGGTTTTCATCAAATCCCTGTGGCCTTAATGTAGAAACAAACTGGTTTCCAAATTGCGCATCGGCTCTACCACGGCTGGGGGTATAAATTCCCTGATAGCCATAGTTTGGCCCTATCTCCTGGTTCCCGGTAACACCGTAACCTGCACGGAATTTAAGGTCGGAAAAAAGGTTGGCATTATCCATAAAAGGCTCATTCATAACTTTCCAACCTACAGAAACACTTGGGAAATTACTCCATCTGTTTGCTTCTGAAAATCTTGAAGAACCATCACGACGGTAGCTTGCAGAGATTAAATACCTATCGGAAATATCAAAACTTGCTCTGGCAAAATAAGATTCCAGTGCATTTCTATCAATGTTAAAGGTCTCAAGGAACTCATTATTTTGAGTAAATCTTTGATTGTTGCTTCTGTAAAATTCCTGATAGGAATGTCCTGCCGTTAAATCTACCTTGGTATTTATAGCTTCGATGCTATTTCTGTAATTGAAATAAAAATCGAAAAGGCTGTTTCGGTTCAGGGCCGTATAAAAGCTTTCCTGAGGAATCTCTTGAATAACTGTTGCCGAGGTAAGTGGCCTGGTTTGGTAACCATCTAATTCAGAATAGTCAATACCGGCATTTAAATTGAAGCGAAGTTCCGGAAGAAAATGAAATCTGTAATCCAGATTTAAATTGCTTATAGTTCTGTAGTTAGAGGCATTGTTGTCATTTTGCTGTAAAAGAGCCAGCGGATTTCTTGTAGCCTGATTGTATGCAGATTGTAAAGGATCTCCATCGGGTCTTCTAAATTCAAAGAATCCAGCATATGGGCTGGTAGGGTCATAAACCGGTTGGGTTGGGTCAAATGCTGCGGCTGCTCCAATTGCTCCCTGATCTGCAAAACGGTTTTGATCCAAAATATTCTTGGAATTTAAAGTAAGCTTTAAATTGTTGTCAAATAAATTTTGAGTAAGGGTAATGTTGGCGGCTGTTCTTTCATACAAATCGGTCTTTAAAACCCCTTGTTGATCTGTACGGTTAAAATTCACTCTATAAGTAAAATCCTCAAAACCTTCAGACACGGTAACATTATGGATAGCTCCAACAGAGGTTCTGTAGATCTGGTCTTGCCAGTTGGTTTCTGTATTTCCAAGTAAGGAAGGATCTGTTCCAGGAGTATTCTCAATAATATTTCGGAATTGAGAAGCATTTAAAACATTGACCTGATCTGTGATTTGTCCAAATCCTACTTTAAGATCGTACTCTACAGCAAGGCCAGAATCAAGATTTCCTCGTTTGGTGGTGATAAGGATTACCCCATTTGATGCCCTGGATCCATAAATAGAGGTTGCAGCTGCATCCTTAAGGATTACAAAATCTTCAATCTCATCTGGGTTAATGGCATTCAACTGGTTACGTACTCCGTCTACACCTCTTTGATCCAGGGGGATTCCGTCTACTACAATAAGTGGAGAGTTGTTTCCTGAAAGGGAAGATCCTCCACGTATTCTAATTTCAGATCCACCACCGGGCTCACTACTAGGAGTAATTCTAACCCCTGCAGATTTTCCGGCGATTAAAGTTTCAGGAGAAACAACCGCCCCACGGTTAAATTGTGCCGGGCTTATTTTCTCTATAGCTCCTGTGGCATCCTGCCTTGTAGTGGTCCCGTACCCTATTACAACAACTTCATCCAGAGCAGCTTGGCTCTCAGAAAGCTGGACATTCAAATTGGTTTGTCCGGTATAGATGATCTCTTGTGGGGTAAATCCTAAAAAGGAAAACACCAACACATTGTTTGGTGCAACATTCGTAAGTGTGTAGTTTCCATCAAAATCTGTTATGGTTCCGTTGGTGGTTCCTCTTACTAGTATATTGACTCCGGGAACAGGAAGTCCGGTGGCGCTTTCCGTCACCGTTCCGCTCACTGTTCCACTTGCGGTTTGTTGGGCAAAAAAGCTCATTGGCAGCATAAACAGCAGCAACAAAGTGCCTTTAAATAATTTTTTCATACGTATATATTTATTGTTTTTTTATTGGTCATATGCATTTCGCATATCTTAATCGGTGTTGGTTTTTGGTTTCCGTTATGCTCATTTCATAAATATTGGTATTGATTTAACTAAACATTGAAATTTATACTTTCGCTTCCGTTTGTTAAAAGTATGTAAAACTTAGGTTAAATATCAGAAAGCCAACTGCGGAAAAGTTTCGCAAACGTTTTCGTGTTGAAAACTTTCTTGTTTTAACGTTTGCTTAGTTTTATTATAATAATTTTGCACATAATTGAAAAATTCCAAGGGTATAGAGTAATATCATTATCAATCAGAAAATTATGAAAAAGAAGCTAACGTTAAAGCATATTGCCAGGGAGCTGGATGTATCAATATCTACTGTATCGAAAGCCTTGAGGGATAGCATTGAAATTAGTGAGGATACGCGCGAAAAAATCAAGGCCTTTGCCAAATTATATAACTACAGGCCCAATAACATAGCCTTAAGTCTTAAGAACCGAAAATCAAAAACCATAGGAGTGATCATTCCTGAGATCGTTCATCATTTTTTTACAACCGTGATAAGTGGCATAGAGCAGGTGGCAAATGAAAAGGGCTACCATGTTATTATATGTATGTCTAATAATTCCTTTGATAAGGAAGTGATTAACATGGAATTGCTGGCAAACGGCAGTACCGACGGATTTATAATATCTGTCGCCAAGGAAACCCAGCTAAAACAGGATTATCATCATCTTACAGAAGTGATAGATCAAGGGATGCCACTGGTGATGTTTGACCGGGTGATTGATGAAATTGAATGTGATAAAGTGGTTATAGATGACACCATAGGGGCGAAGAAAGCTGTTGATAAACTAATTGAAATAGGTTGCAAGAAAATTGGGTTGATCACTACTGTAGATTATGTTAGTGTTGGAAAGCTAAGAACAGAGGGTTATTTAAAGGCTTTAAGAGACCACGGAATGGAGGTAGATGAAAGCCTGATCCTTAAAATTGATGATTTTGATTTAAGCGAACCGGTGATAAAGAACTTTTTGGAAGACAAGGATTTGGATGGTGTGTTTGCTGTTAATGAGCATTTTGCCATTTATGCGATCAAGGCTTTTCAGGAAAAAGGATTAAGTGTTCCTGAGGATGTTGCCGTAATAGGCTTTACAGACGGGGAATTGTCTAAACAATTTATCCCTAGTTTGACTACTGTTAGTCAGCATGGGGCTGAAATGGGCGCTCAATCTGCACGTCTATTGATTAAAAAACTGGAAAGCGAAGATCCTGACGAGGAGCCTTACCAAACTATAATTATTGAAACAGGACTGGTAGAACGAAACTCAACCAAAAAAGATTTTACTTTGAGCTTTTGAAAAAAAGTATATCTTTACCCTTTTAAAATAAAAGTCAGAACCCATATTTTCACTTCCGTTAATATGTTTTGACGAGTCTTAGTGCTTGTCGTAGTCTTAATTTAATCTTACGATATGCAAAAACGCACCCTTAGTTTTTGGGAGATCTGGAACATGAGTTTCGGATTCCTGGGTATTCAATTTGGTTTTGCTCTGCAAAACGCCAACACCTCCAGAATTTTTGAAACCTTAGGGGCAAATGTTGAGGATATCCCTATTTTGTGGATTGCCGCTCCTGTTACCGGTTTGGTTGTACAGCCTATTGTAGGGTATTTTAGCGACAGGACCTGGAATAGGCTGGGCAGGCGAAGGCCTTATTTTTTAATAGGTGCGATATTGTCTTCTATTGCACTGTTTATCATGCCCAATTCCCCCACCTTATGGGTAGCAGCAGGAACCTTATGGATCATGGACGCTTCCATAAATATCTCTATGGAGCCATTTCGGGCCTTTGTAGGTGATAACCTTCCTGAACGCCAGCGAACCCTTGGTTTTTCCATGCAAAGTTTCTTTATTGGAATTGGAGCAGTGGTTGGATCTGCCCTCCCATGGGTTTTTACCAATTGGATAGGGCTTAGCAATACCGCCCCAGAGGGAGTTATCCCCGATTCAGTAAAATGGTCATTTTATGTGGGTGCTGTGGTGTTTTTTCTGGCAGTGCTTTGGACGGTTGTTAAATCTAAAGAATATTCGCCTGCAGAACTTGCGGAATTCGAAAAGAGAAGACTGGAGATAAGCCCTGAAAAGGTGGATGTATTTGATAAAATTAAAAATATTCGAACCCAGCTTCTTTCCGGGGTGATCATGACGCTAACCGGAGCAGTAATGGCCGCGCTTATTTTCTTTAATGATCTTACCAAGGAACTTTATATACTTTTTATAGGTCTTATAGTTATAGGTTTGCTGTTTATGATTGCATCCCAGTTACGTTCAAAAGATATACGAAATGGCTTTACCATTATTATAACCGACATGCTCAATATGCCGGGAACCATGAAACAACTCGCCTGGGTTCAATTTTTTTCCTGGTTTGCGTTGTTCTCTATGTGGATTTATACCACTCAAGCTGTTACCGGGCACGTATTTGGAACCAGCGATACCACTTCAGAATTATACAACGATTCTGCCGACTGGGTAACCATTATGTTTGGTGTTTATAACGGGGTAGCAGCCGCTGTTGCCTTTTTATTGCCCGTGCTGGCAAGAAGGACAAGCAATAAATTCACCCATATGCTGGCGCTTGTAGCTGGTGGATTGGGGTTGCTTTCCATCTATTTTGTATCAGATAAAATAGGGCTCACCATGGCCATGATAGGAGTTGGTATTGCCTGGGCAAGTATTTTGTCTATACCTTATGCAATGCTTTCAGGATCATTACCTTCTGCGAAAATGGGGTATTATATGGGAGTTTTTAACTTTTTTATCGTCATCCCTCAAATTGTCGCAGCCACAATTTTAGGATTTTTAATAAAGGAATATTTTAATAATGAACCAATTTATGCCCTGGTTATAGGTGGTTTTGCTTTTATTATTGCAGGACTTTTAACCCTTAGGGTGAATACTCAACGAAAAATAGATATTAGTGAACAAAAATAAAGGTGTAATTTTCGATCTGGACGGGGTAATTGTAGATACCGCCAAGTTTCATTTTCTGGCATGGCAAAAACTGGCCAATGATCTTGGATTTGATATTACTGAAGCTCAAAATGAACAATTGAAAGGGGTTAGCAGGGTAAGCTCTTTGGAGAAGATCCTGGAATGGGGTAATATGAAGTTATCCCAGGATAAGTTTATGGAACAAATGGCGATGAAAAATGACAATTATCTCACCTATATCTGTTCCATGACAAAAAAGGATATTTTACCCGGAGTGGGAATAGTAATCGACTATCTTTCTGAAAACAGTATTCCTTTTGCACTGGGATCGGCAAGTAAAAATGCCAGAACCATTTTAGAGAAAACCGAACTTATTCAGCGTTTTAATGCAATTGTGGATGGAAATGATGTTAGCAAAGCGAAACCCAATCCTGAAGTGTTTTTGATCGCAGCAGAGAAAATCAAGATTCCATATGAAAACTGTATCGTATTTGAAGATTCAGTCGCAGGAGTCCAGGCGGCAAATACCGCCAATATGACCAGTGTTGGGATTGGTCAAAAATCGAACTTACACGAAGCTAAGTACGTTTTTAAAGATTTTACCGAAATAGATAATGATTTTATTAAAAAACTAATTAATAACTGATATGAACCAAGATTATATAGTACCGGATAAATGGTCCATCATAGAAGATGGATTTGAAAAAGGTCGTGTGGAATCTTCCGAAAGCTTATTTAGCATCGGGAATGGTGCCATGGGACAGAGAGCCAATTTTGAAGAGCACTACAGCGGTCCCACTTTTCAGGGAAGTTATATTGCCGGGGTTTATTATCCCGATAAAACCAGAGTGGGTTGGTGGAAGAACGGGTATCCGGAGCATTTCGCAAAAGTATTGAACGCGCCCAACTGGATTGGGATCGATGTTTTTGTGAATGAGGAAGCGCTGGATCTTAATACCTGCGAAAAAGTTTCCGGTTTCCGAAGGGAACTCAATATGAAGGAAGGCTGGTATCAGCGAAGTTTTATCGCCCTTCTTCAAAATGGAATAAAAATTAAGGTGGAATCTACCCGATTTTTATCCCTGGATCTTGACGAGCTTGGAGCTATTAATTATAAAGTTGAGTTGCTTTCGGGAGATGCAAAAATCACCTTTAAACCTTATATAGACAGTGGTATTACCAATACCGATGCGAATTGGGATGAAAAATTCTGGAAAATACTGGAAGTTCAGGCTGAAGAGGAGCAGGGATTCATCATTTCCAAAACCTTAAAAACAGAATTCCATACCTGTACCTTCATGCAATCTGAATTGAAGCTGAATGGTCAAAAGGTATCAGGAGATTTTCAGAAGGAAACAACAGAGGATAAGGTGATTTTCACCTATTCTGCCAATGCTAAAGAAGGAGATGTTGTAAGCCTTAGGAAATTTGCAGGGTATGTTACAGATATGAACCATAATCAGTCAGACCTTATTTCCCCGGCAAAAGCTGTGTTAAGAAAGGCTGCTGAGGCAGGGTTCACAAAGTTGTTACAGGATCAAAAAGATGCCTGGGCAAAGATTTGGGAAATGGCAGATATTACTATAGATGGTGATATAAAGGCACAGCAGGGAATACGTTTTAATATTTTTCAATTAAATCAAACCTATTCCGGGAAAGACGAGCGTCTTAATATTGGAC
>JAWOHC010000390.1:0-3697 GCA_046496275.1 Gillisia sp. | reverse complement strand
TAATTGTCCTAAATTTTGATTTGACTTCGCTGACAATAGTTCACATCTAAAAATCATTATGGGAGTTCTTGCCTTTTAAACCATGCATTGGTTGAAGGCAGAATTGTATGAAATTTTTGTCCCTTGGGGGACAAAAGTGGAAGAGCAAGAGGGTAACACGCTGCGCGATGTTCAGTTATTTCCACTTTTTATAAATTATTGATTTTCAGGCTTTTAAAAGGTTTTATAGGTGTAGAAAATATAGGGAACAGGATGTTTTTCACGAAAAAACCTTGGCAGCCCGGAATAATCAACAAATTTTTCACGAAAAAATGGATAAAGGGTATGAATACGAACGGTTTGAGAGTCTGAGCATAAAGGCTCCCGTTGCAAAGAAATTCAAAAAATTCAGCAAGGGAATTTCAAAATTACAGTCAATGACACTACTGTTGATGTTGAAGTTTTTTGAACACAACGGAATAGCACCTACAGAAACCTTAGGCCCCAAAATGCAAACTTTGGAAGGTCTCATCAAAAAAAGGATCATTGGAGTGATTGCTATATTAAATGACATTGAAAAGACTCAAACCAAACCAACTGCCGGAATGCTACTGGCACTTATGGAAGCTGCAGATACAAAAAATAAAAAATGGAATCAGAAAAAAAAGGATTACGAGGAAGACGACACGCATCCCGATTTTTATAAATAATTTAGTATGTATATCACCATCACACCCAAAAAAGGGAGCAAATTGCGCAGGGTATAAAAGGTGCTGCTAAGGTAAATTGATACTATAACAGATAGGTACAAACCAAAGATTGGTGTCGATCTAAAACAGTATGAACTAGTGGTAAATCAAAAACAGAAAAACAGAAAACGGGTATATTAATCAAAAACCCCGGGGCAAGTCCACGAGATATATCCCGAATTATCGGGAGAAAAACACTTTTAAAAATTAGCGGCAAGCCCACCTGAATTATTCGGGCAGGCCTCTGCCCGTCCGTCAGGCGGGTTAAACCCTCAATGATGGATTAACAAGCCTTCTATTCCTATTTTAATGTGATTTTTCGCGTTAATCACCTATGCAATTAATAATTTACCTTCTATTTCCTATTTTAATGTGATTTTTGACATATATTTGATTTTCAATAGCCGCAGGTATATTAATTTCACACTTTAATGTGAATCATAACCTTTTTTAAAATGGATTTATTTCAACAATTAGGCAGGACAATTCAACAAAGACGATCGCAAATGCGCATTACCCAGGGCCAACTCGCAGATATGGCTGAGCTAAGTATTAATACCCTTTACAAAATTGAACGGGGTCAGGGAAATCCTACCCTGCAATCATTATTCAAAATTGCAGATATTTTAGGTTTGGAGTTAGTTCTTCAGGTAAAACATAAAGAAAAGAAGTTAGAAAATGAGACAAGCGGCAATTAAATATAAGGCCAAAGTGGCGGGAACCCTTACACAACTCGATGATGGAAGTTTTACCTTTAGCTATCTTGATTCCTGGTTAGCAAATCCTGAGCTTCCGTCCATTAGCTTAACCCTCCCAAAATCCCAGCAGGAATATCATTCAAGGTACCTCTTTCCTTTTTTTTATAATATGCTTCCGGAAGGAACCAACAAACAAACGGTATGCAAGGCTTTGCGAATTGATCCGGATGATTATTTCAGCTTGCTTTTACAAACAGCCCGCCACGATACCATTGGAGCTATTACCGTAGAAAAAATTTAAATGCAATGGATACATTAATCAATCACTGTCCCGGGACATTAGCAGAAGGTTATTCCACCTATAGCAGAACCTGTTTAAAGCGTGTATTCAACAATAGAAAAGTTTCGCACATACTTCCATATGATGCACCGAACATAAATGATGAGACTGATGAACTTTATCAAGACAATCAAAAGCGCATTTCAATATCCGGAGTTCAGGAAAAATTTTCGGTTCTTCTGGAAAAAAATAAATTACGTCTTATTCGGGAAGGGGAACAAGGTTCTTATATTCTAAAACCTATTCCCAACTATGGAAAAAAAAGGGATCAAATCCCAGCCAATGAACATCTGACCATGCAATTAGCCCGGCAGATTTATGACATTGAGACTGCTGAAAATGCTTTGATCTTTTTTAAGAATGGTGCTCCTGCTTATATTACAAAGCGATTTGATGTAAATGTAGATGGGACTAAAAAGGCGGTGGAAGATTTTGCTTCTCTTTCAGGAAAAACCCCTCCAACTCACGGAGTTCATTACAAATATGAAGGAAATTACCTGGAACTATTTGAGCTCATGAAAAAGTTTGTACCAGCTTATAAACTGGAAACCCCAAAATTGTTTAAGCTTATTTTATTCAATTATCTCTTTTCAAATGGAGATGCCCATTTAAAGAACTTTTCTGTTCTGGAAACCCCCATGGGAGATCATAGGTTAAGCCCCGCTTATGATTTACTGAATACAAGAATCCATGTGGAAGACGAAGCCTTTGCATTAAAGGACGGTTTGTTACCTGGAAAAATGGGTCAGGCCAATACTGCGAAACAGTTTAAAATTCTTGCAGAACAAATAGACTTAAGCAAAAAACAGTTTGATACTATTTTTAAAACTTTGTTATCAAGTCCTGAACGTGTAGAAAATCTTGTTCAGGCCTCTTTTTTAAATGAAAAATCCAAAAGGAATTACCTGCAGGATTATCAAACCCGCTTGAAAAAACTTCAGAAAGTGAACTGATTCCGGCTTCGTGTTTTTTTTTATAAAGGACAGGACTTAATTAATATGGAGCACCTAATGCAAATTACGGAGTTTAATCTTATTGATCTTCATCTAACTTCAAAGTACCGCTAAAATTGAACTGTGAACATTCACCGTGAACTTCTAAACCAATACATCACTGGTCTTTACCTGCAAAACACAATTGAGTTTTGGTAAAATAAGGCGCATTGTTTTTTTGCCCACCTCCTTGATGATGGCCTCCTGGTCTTTAAAAGCTCCTTTGGAAATAGTGATCCTGTCTCCCGCGTTTAAAACATCAATTTTGGCTTCATCCACTCCATCGTTCTCCAGCCACTGCCGGATCACTCTAATTTCTTCATCTTTAACCACAGCCCGATCCCCCAACCAGAAAAGATACGATACCACCCCGGGAGCATCAAAAACAAGATTCCTGTCCTTAGCTTCCATCTTCACAAAAACATAGGATCTGAACAAAGGGACGGTCACTTTCTTTTTTCGGTCGCTCCACTGGCGAACTTCTGTGATTACCGGACAATAAACCTCGATCCCCAGGTCGTTGAGACGACCTGCAGTTTTAATCTCGGCTTTGGATTTTGTATATAAAACGTACCACTGCATATAAAATATTTTAGGCTTCGTTTAATGTATCGAAGCTATTTCTAAAAATTTCTCGCAGTAGGGTTTGGAGAAAAAGATATAGGTTTTGTTGATATTTAAGGGGTCGCAAAAATACAAAGTTAAAAGTAGTTCTGACTAGATATAACTAATAATCATTAAACATTAGTTAAGACTTTGATGCTTAACGATGTATGAATTCCTGTTCGAAATAGAACTCCGCAACATCGCCATCATCGCCCACGTCGACCACGGCAAAACCACGCTGGTCGACCAGCTCCTCAAACAGCTAGGTCTCCCGGTAGTAGGCCAGGACGTCCTGGATGGACACCTTCTTCTCGGGCTGCACCGTGAAGGGGA
>JAWOHC010000322.1:0-3060 GCA_046496275.1 Gillisia sp. | reverse complement strand
ATTTGACTTTTAACGGCGAAATTTATAACTACTTAGAATTAAGGGAAGAACTAAAAGATTTTTATGATTTCCGAACCTCCTCAGACACAGAAGTACTGCTGGCTTCCTATATTCACTGGGGAAAAAACTGTCTGGAAAAATTCCGTGGAATGTTTGCTTTCGGGATTTGGGACATTGAAAAAAAAGAGTTTTTTGCCGCCAGGGACCGTTTTGGAGTTAAACCTTTTTATTATACTATTCAGGACGGTTCCTTTTATTTTAGCAGCGAGATCAAAGCCTTACAAATTGTTCCTGGAACAACCCGGCCAAACGAGAAAGTCTGGGCAAACTACTTTGCATATGGTTCCTACGGAATGCCGGAGGAAACTTTTTATGAAAATATCAATCAGCTCCCGGGCGGATATTTCCTGAAAAGCTTCAACGGAGAATTCGCCGTTGAAAAATGGTATGATTTTGAAGCCGAAATAGCTAAGATTCCAAGCGATTATAGCTTTGAAGAAGCCAAAAAAAAATATTACGACCTCTTAAAAGAAAGCATTTTATTAAGGTTCAGAGCAGATGTCCCGCTGGGATTTAATATTAGCGGAGGTATTGACAGTTCGCTGCTTCTGGCGCTGGTAAACCTTTTTGGAGATAAGAAAAACATAAGTGCTTATACTTTTTACACAGGAGATGAACGTTATGACGAACTGCCCTGGGTTGAAAAAATGATCGCCACGACGGATAATCCTTTAACCAGCATAAAATTCAATTCAGAAGATGTTGAAGAAAGTTCAAAGTTTATAAGCCAAGCTCAGGATGAACCTTTTGGGGGAATCCCAACCCTGGCATATTCCGGGATTTTTAAGCAGGCTCAAAAAGATGGAATAAAAGTCCTGCTCGATGGCCAGGGAATGGATGAACAGTGGGCCGGATACGATTATTATTTAGAGAATATGGATACGGGTTCAACCATTCAGGGAACCGGTGCCGGAAGCCCTTTCAGAAAAAATGTGCTTGCAGCAAATTTCGCAGCCCTGGCAGAAAAACCTTCCTATCCCCAACCTTTTGATAATAAATTACAGAACATGCAATACCGGGATCTTTTCTTTACTAAAATTCCGCGTGCGCTTCGTTTTAACGATCGATTATCCATGGCTTACGGAATAGAATTACGCGAGCCTTTTCTCGATCATAAGCTGGTGGAATTTGCCTTTGCAATGCCTTCGGAATTTAAAATCAATAAGGGTGTTGGGAAATATATGTTGAGGGAAATTCTAAAACCTTTAGTGCCAAATGATATTTCCTACGCCCCCAAACGAGCACTTCAAACACCTCAGCGGGAATGGCTTGCAAATGAACTTTCAGCCTTTACAGAAGAGAATATAAATACCCTAAAACTTTCCCCTTTAGCAGCCTGGTTTAATTTTTCTGAAATTGAGAAAGAATGGAACGCCTACAAAAATGGAGATAATGAATCCAGCTTTCATATCTGGCAATGGATCAATGCTGCACTTATTTTCAGGGATTAGCTGATAGAAATATTTTAAAAAATCCGATACAAATCCAGGATACCTACCCATCCTTCAGGCGGGTTAAACCCTCAATAGGAAATTAAACCGTATCGATAAAATTCTTTTCGGTCCTGTTAAATACGATCAGTCCTATCAGGAATAAAAGGATTGAAATAATCAGTGTATACGAAAATCCAAACCAGGTGAAGGTCCCTGTATCCAGTATCATATATCTGAAACCTTCAATGATGTGGGTAAGCGGATTGTACTCAACGATCCAGGCATATTCGGGCATTTTATTTTTCACTTCTTTCAAAGGATATGGAACTGCAGAAAAATATAGGAGCAGGGAAGTGGCGAAACCAACCAGCACCGTAAGATCCCGGTATTTGGTTGTAAAAGCAGAAATGATCATTCCCAACCCCAACCCTATTAAGGCCATCATAAGCACATAAACCGGCAGAAGCAACAAATTAAGATTCGGACTAATCTCCACCCCGCTCCATACCACGTATAAATAGGTAACTACCAAAACCCCAAACTGAATCCCGAATTTAAACAAATTGGTGATCACATTAGAGAGTGGCATAATTACCCGGGGGAAATAAACCTTCCCGAATAATCCCGCATTTGACCTGAAGGTATCTGAAGTTCCTGTTAGACATTGACTAAAATAATTCCACGCCGTGATTCCTGCCAGGTTGAATAAAAAAGGAGGAACATCCCCCGTAGGGATATTGGCAATATTGTTAAATACAAGCGTAAAGGTTATCGCTGTAAACATAGGCTGGATAAAATACCACAGCGGCCCAAGAATAGTTTGTTTGTAAACAGTAACTATATTTCGTTTTACAAACAGGATCAATAAATCCTTATAGCGCCAAATTTCCTTGAAATTAAGGTCGATAAGCTTCCGCTTAGGGGTTATTTCATATAACCAGTCGGAATTATTTGCTTCGTTCATTTTAGTAAAAAGGGGCAATTAGGCATTAATTTTTTTATTACTTACTTTCGGAATCCAGAATTTTATAAATCTATCTACTCAAAATTCCTCATCGCTTTCCTCCACATAGCCTTCAACTTATAAATCTGGCTCACATTATCATTATAACCTTTGGTGTATCGGTTGTAAGCATAGCCATATCCATAACCGTAGCCGTAGCCATAGCCGTAGCCATAACCGTATTTGGCACGGTGGACGAAGTAGTTAAGCACATAGCTAATATTCTTTATCTCACCTTTACCATACTTCTCGTTGATACTTTCCAGCATTCCGCGTTTGGTGTAATCCTGACGGACAAGATATAAGGTAGCGTCGGCATATTTCACCAGGTTCATCGCATCTGCCACGATCCCAATTGGCGGCGTATCCAGGATGATATAATCGTACTTTTTTTTCAGTTCTTCCATCAACACTTCCATTTGATCTGTCATAAGCAATTCAGAAGGATTTGGGGGAATAGGGCCAGCCGTGATCACATCAAGATGTGGGATCTTACTCTTTTGGATGATCTCGTCTAAAGTATTGTTGCCTATGAGATAATTCACGACTCCGGCTTCATTTTCA
>JAWOHC010000217.1:0-5541 GCA_046496275.1 Gillisia sp. | reverse complement strand
CGGGAACCCTATAATGGTTATTTAATATTCCAGGGCGGTATCCCGGAAGTGGAAGAGTTCATCAGGAAGTTTCATAAATAAAAGGGGCATAGCATTCACAAGCCATGAAAGCAAAAAGAAAAAGCAATAATGAAAGACCGGACCCCAATTTTTTTGAAATAAATTATGCTATTATAAAATAAGCATGAAGAACAAAGATTTTATTATATCATCGTTTTTTATTATTTTTATGTGGCTGGTCTATTTGATAATACGAGCAATCGTTTATATTTACAAAAGTCCTGATTTGCTGAATTATATCATTGGATCTGGAATTTATCAGCTTATTGTATTTTCGATTTTTACAATTATCCTTTTTTATTTATTCAAGAAATATTTCTATAATCAATTTTTAAATAAAAAAATCATTTTTATCTTAGTTTTAGGATTACTCGGCTCATCATGTATGCTTGCTATATTCAGTGTAATCTATACTTATTTTCATTTTCAAAAATCAAATTTTACTTTCGGAGGATTTATTTCAGCAAGTGCGATGAATATATTTACTTTAGTGCCTTTTTTAGGGCTTTTTTTTGTTCTTAAATTAATAAAAGAGAAGGATGATGAAAAACTAAAAACTGAAGAGGCAAAAAACCTGGCAAGAGAGGCTAAACTGGAGATGTTATCCTATCAGTTAAATCCACATTTTCTCTTTAATGCGCTTAATACGATAATGGCGTTGATTGATTATGATAAAGAACAGGCAAGGGAGATCATTACGGATTTGTCTGACTATTTGAGATATAGTTTGAATAATTCAAAAAAAAAAGAAGTGACGCTTGAAGAAGAGTATAATTCGGTCTTGGATTATTTGAAAATCCAAAAAAAAAGATTCAAAGATAAAATTGAGATTAAAACTGCACTGGATGAAAAATTAAAAAAAAGAAAAGTCCCTGTTTTCATTATCCACCCCCTGGTTGAAAACGCAGTAAAACATGGAACTGAGACCTGTAAGGATAAACTGAAGATATTTATAAGTATTAAAGAAATTGAAAACAATATTATTGTTGAAGTAATAAATGACGGCAAGATAATGAACGCTCCCGAAAACAATGATAATGGTACCGGAACCGGATTGTCCAATACCATAAAAAGAATTTCTCTTCTCTATGGGGAAGGATATGGGATCGATCTGAGTGAGAAAAATGGAATGGTAACATGCCGAATGAAATTAGGCACATTGTGAAAATATTAAATATTCTGATTGTAGACGATGAATTCTTTGCCCGGAAGGAACTGGTTAACAGATTATATGATTACAATGAAAATTATATTGTACACCAGGCTGATTCCGTAGATTCTGCCGTTGATGTTTTGAAAGCAAAAAAAATAGATCTGATTTTTCTGGATATCCAATTAATGGGAGAGACGGGATTTGATTTGCTGAAACGAATAAAAGTCAAAATGGATGTCATTTTTATAACAGCCTATGAAGAGCATGCGCTTCGGGCATTTGAAGTTAATGCGGTTGATTATCTGCTTAAACCGGTAAGTCTAAAGAGATTTCATATGGCGATGGAAAGAATTCTTAACAAGACAAAACCAGAGGTTTCAGGGGAATTAACCTATTGCGATCAATTAATTGAAAAAAACTTTGATGGGTTGCGAGTGATAAAATTAAAAAAAATTTTATATATATCCGCTGAAGGAGACTATACCCGAATCTGCTGTGCTGAAGAAAATGACATGTTATTGTATCGAACAATGAAATGCTGGGAGAATATGCTGCCACAAAAATATTTCCGCAGGATCCATCGCTCAATTATTATTAATATGGAGTATGTTGGGAAATTCCATAAAACAGGGAGCAGCAAATATTTAGTTGAACTTTCAGGTGTGAAAAAAAATTTTCCTGTCAGTAGAACATATTTATCAAATTTATAGGATTTTTTCAAAAATATCTATTTCATCGAATCTATTTACGCTTCATCGAAAATATCATCTATTTATTAAATAAGTCCGCTATATTCACTTTGGAGGTTCAAAATGAAAATAAAAAAAATTATTTTAGTTTTAATTGGAATTTATTTCAGTCGGGAAATTATACCGGCTCAAATTGGCTCTCAGGTGGATCCTTTCATCTATACTTTAGGTTTTTCCACCTATCTTTCACATACCGACAGATTCGCAGCTGGTTTTGATGTTTTTTCAGATGCAGAGGGCAATACTTATGTTTCAGGTAATACCAGAGATAAGAATTTCCCGGCTACAGAAGGAGCTTATCAAACAGAACTTAAAGGAGAGGCAGATGCATTTATCGCAAAATTTACGCCTGATGGAAAGCTTGAGTTTGCAACATTAATCGGCGGCACGAAAAGAGAACATCATACTGCAATCATAGTGGATGAGGCAGGTTATATATATATAGCCGGAGGGACTCATTCTTCCGACTTCCCTGTTACACCAGGAAGCTATGATACCAGTTTCAACGGAGAAGGAGTATGGGCCGGAGATGTTTACTTGGCCAAATTGAACCCGACAGGAACGGACATCATCTTTTCTACATTTATTGGAGGAAAAGTTGAAGAGACGGTAACCTCAGGAGGTATTAAAATTGATTCCAAAGGAAATATTGTTATTGCAGGAGTTACCTGCTCTAATGACTTTCCTCTGACAAAAGGTATTTTTGACAATGAAAATACCAAGAGCCATGGTTTCGTTTCTAAATTGAGTCCCGATGGTGAAAAACTTGTATTTTCCACTTTCTTTGGAAGCAGTCCAATGGAAATGATTACCGGGCTTGATGTTGGTGACAAAGATAATATTTATATAGCAGGCGGTACTTTTACAGCAGACTTGCCAGTAACTGATCATGCTGTTCGAAAAAAAATAATTATGCCTAATGGTGCGGGTAGAATTGACCATTTTATTGCCAAAATAAACGAAACAGATACCAAAATTTCCTATTTAAGCTATTTCGCAGCCGATGGATATGCAATGTCACATGTAAAGTGGACAGAGCCAAACAGATTGATATTATGTGGCAGCACTATGGAAGAAGATTTCCCGGTAACTGATAACGCTATAAGTAAAAAAGGGAAAGGTGAGCGGGATTGCTATATATCGGTATTTAATTCTGATGATATGACCTTAGAATACTCTACTCTGTTTGGAGGAAGTGAAGCCGATTTTGTCATGTCAGCAAATTTTCTTAATAAAGATACTGTTGTAATTGGAGGAACAACAAGTTCTGCTGATTTTCCGCTTACTGAAAACGCCTTATATTCAGAATATCCAGTCTGTGAGAAGACCTTTAATTCCACATTTTTTGCCCGCAAAAAGCCTTTTGTTTCTGTAATCGATATTAAAAACAGTAAACTCCTTTTCTCGACCTACTTAGGCTCAGGTTTTGTATTTAGAATTCACCCGGATAAGAATGGAAATATCAGTTTTGTTGGAGAAGCAGGTCAGCGTGCCGAAGCCGGGATGACAGGTTTCCCTGTTACGGAAAATGCCATTATGGAACCTCCAACTTATCTTATGGTAGGGCGATTGTTGTTAAATGCCATACCTGAACCGAAAAAGGAGAGTTTGATCAAAGAAGTGCCTGTTGATGATGCCATTCTGGAAAGTTATGTAGGTAAATATGAACTAATGCCGGGCTTTATCCTGACTATTACCAAATATGATAGTCAATTGAAAGTGAAAGCAACCGGACAAGGGGAAGGTCCCATAATCCCAATAGCGCAAAATGTATTTGTTCCAAAGGGAATTGATGCCCAATTTACATTTAATATAAATGAAGCTGGAAAAGTTGAAAGTATGACTTTACATCAGAATGGGATGGACAATATTTGTAAAAAATTAGCCGATTAACAGATGGTTTTATTAATCTCAGGAGTCGTTTAAATTTTGCAAAGAAAATGATGAATGATCAAATGAAACGAAAGATGTATTTTCTCTGCTTAGGCCGGATCATGATCTCATTGGTCATGATTCTGGCTTGTACTCAAGCTGCTAATTTCCAAACAAAATCGGGCTCAGACAAAAATGAGCTGATTAAACACACGCTTGCCAAAATGGTAAATGAGGGAAAGGCACCAGGAATGATTGCTGCAATAATCTCAAGCGAAGGCGTACTTGCCATAGCTTCTGCCGGAGAGCGTAAAGCGGGTTCTGGTATTGCGTTTACCACTAATGATGTGGTGCATCTGGGTTCCTGCACCAAAGCCATGACCTGCACCATGCTTGCCACTTTGGTAGCAGAAGGGAAGCTTGGTTGGGACACGAAACTGATAGAAGCTATTCCGGAACTAAAAAACAGGATTCATACAGATTATCATAAAATCACACTATGGCAACTTCTTACCCACCGTGCCGGGATTCCGAAAAATCCAACCGATGAGGGCGCATTCAGTTCAAAAGAAATTAAAAAAAGGCGACTGGCAATTTTAGAAGATAATCTTAAGTCACCGGCCACCTATGAAATTGATACGTTCCATTATTCAAATTTTGGATATATAATTGCCGCTTGTATGGCAGAACAAATAACGGGCTTAAGCTGGGAAGTTTTAATGAAAAAACGTTTGTTCGATCCTTTGGGGATGTCTACGGCCGGATTTGGCAATCCAAATATTTCCAAGTCAACTGCTCAGCCTTGGGGCCACCATAAATTTTTATGGAAATGGTGGCCAAGTGAAGCTTACTATGAAGAAGCGATCGGACCTGCCGGCAGGGTATATTGCAGTATAGCTGACTGGGCAAAATTTCTTTCTCTTCAATTAACAACCGAAAACCCAATTCTGGAACGCAAGTATTTAGACAAATTAATAGAACCACCAGATGGATTTTACGCCGGTGGCTGGGGTGTTGCCGAACATGCCTGGGCAAAAGGAATTACCCTTAGCCATAACGGCTCCAATGAAATTTGGTATGCTTCAGTTTTAGTCACCCCAAAATCAGATAGAGCATTTGTGGTGGCCACAAATTCGTGTGATTTTGGTTCTACTCCTGCTATTTGTACTGAGGTAATGAATAAGCTGCTTAGGATGGAATTGCTCGCTAATAAAGACCATATCAAGGAAGAATAACCCATTGTGCGGAATAAAAAGTTATAAAGGAGAGGAGTATGGTCGTGAGATTGTCAAATAGGGATGTGCGAAAGAACAAGGGAACGTTGACAGGGAAAGGTGCCGACCGGCCTATGGAACCCTTGCGAATGCCGAATAGACCTGCAATCGCAGTGATTATCGCTATTTCCTTGCTATCGGCTTGTACAGCATTGCGCGTTTCAAGAAATAAAAACACCACGCCAAGCATTGGCACCCATGACCTTCACGATGCAGGGGCGAACGTACGCGCTGGAGAGAATTTCACTGAACTTCATGGAGATTACCTGGGTCAGCCCCTGCCCGGAGAAACGCCGGTGGTTTTTGCCCGTGGAATTGTCTCATCGGACTATAAAGAACACTGGGCCCCAAGGTTTTCTTTCGACGGCAACGAGGTGTTCTGGTGGACAATTCGGATCGATGAAGAGAATAATTGGCATGAAATTCACAAAAC
>JAWOHC010000029.1:0-8579 GCA_046496275.1 Gillisia sp. | reverse complement strand
GCAATGCTGGGGCAGTTTATTGGCTGGGAAATAGTACGGGCATATATGGACGAACACAAGGTGAGTATTCAGGAAATGCTGGATACAGATGCCGAAACAATTTTTAATAAAGCAAAATATAAACCAAAGAAATAATGGCAGAATTTAAAAAATCTGAGATCAATATTGAAGTAATTCTGGATGAAAACAAGGTGCCAGAAGAACTATACTGGAGCGCCGACGATGGCGAAATTTACAAGGAAGAAGCAAAAGCTATGATGCTTTCCATGTGGGATTCAAAACAGCAGGAAACCTTGCGTATAGATTTATGGACCAAGGACATGCCGGTGGATGAGATGAAAAAGTTTTTTCATCAAACATTGGTTGCAATGAGCGAGACTTTTAACCGCGCAACCCAGGATGAAAAAATGACTGCAACTATGAAAGATTTTTGCGATTATTTTGCAGAGAAAATGGATTTAAAGCAATGATAGAATCGCCCTACAGGGCGATAATAAGATTTGCCCTCTAGGGCGAATTTACAAATCGGGCAAAAAAAAATCCGGCTTTCTTTCGATAGCCGGATTTTTTATTATAAAAAAGTGAATTTTACCCGTTCATAGAGATCAAAAACTCTTCGTTGTTCTTGGTTTTTTTAAATCGGTCATTGATAAATTCCATCGCTTCTACAGGATTCATATCGGCAAGGTATTTTCTCATCACCCACATACGCTGTAAGGTGTTTTCATCAAGTAAAAGATCGTCACGACGTGTGCTGGAAGAAGTAAGGTCAATAGCAGGGAAAATCCTTCTGTTTGCAATTTTTCTATCCAGTTGAAGTTCCATGTTTCCGGTTCCTTTAAATTCTTCAAAGATCACTTCATCCATCTTAGAACCTGTATCGGTTAGGGCAGTGGCGATAATTGACAGGGATCCTCCATTTTCAATATTTCTGGCAGCTCCAAAGAAACGTTTAGGTTTGTGCAGGGCGTTGGCATCCACACCACCACTCAGCACTTTACCGCTGGCAGGTTGTACGGTGTTGTATGCCCTGGCAAGACGTGTAATGGAATCCAACAGGATTACCACGTCATGTCCGCATTCCACCATTCTTTTGGCTTTTTCCAATACGATATTTGCCACTCTTACGTGTTCGTGTGCTTCGCGGTCAAAAGTGGAAGCAACCACTTCCCCTTTTACATTTCGTTGCATATCCGTAACCTCTTCCGGACGTTCATCGATCAATAAAATGATCTGGTATACCTCCGGATGGTTTGCTGCAATAGCGTTTGCAATATCTTTAAGCAACATTGTTTTCCCGGTTTTAGGCTGGGAAACGATCATTCCACGTTGTCCCTTTCCAATTGGAGAGAACAAATCCATAATCCTTGTGGAAATTGTGCTTTGTCTTTCGGCAAGTTTGAATTTTTCCGTAGGGAAAAGCGGAGTTAGATGTTCAAATGAAATCCGGTCCCGAACCACCTGCGGATCCAATCCGTTTATTTTTATAACCTTGATAAGCGGAAAGTATTTTTCCCCCTCTTTAGGTGGACGAATTTGGCCTAAAACAGTATCTCCTGTTTTTAAACCAAACAGCCTTATTTGAGATTGGGAAACATAGATGTCATCTGGAGAAGAAAGGTAATTGTAATCTGAAGACCTCAAAAATCCGTAGTTATCCTGCATGATATCCAATACACCTTCACTTTCTATAAGGGCATCAAATTCATAATCCGGTTCGCGGTACCTGTTTCGGTTATCACGGTTTCCGTTATTTTTACTGGCGCTGTCACCTTTATTGCTGCTTCTTGGCTCTTTTCTGGTCTCCCGGGGATTTTTTTGGTTGTCCCGTGCAGAATTTCCGGAATCCCTTGAAGAATTCCCGGAATCCCGTGAAGAGTTTCCATTTTCTTTAGAAGAATTTCCGTGGTCCCTTGGTTGAACTTCCTTTCTGGCCGTAGGTTCTTTCGTTTCCGCTTTTCTGGAAGGCTGAGGTTTTCCAGAAGGTCCTTTGGAACGATCGGAAGATCTTTCGGTAGATTTTTTATCTGTACTTTTCACAGGCTGATGCTTATTTGGCTCACTGTCAGGAGTGATTTTATTTTCCGGCTTCGGGTCATTCTGACGTGGATTAGGTTTCCTTCGCGGATTGCTTTCCGATCCGATTTTGGATTTTTCAGCGGTATCCTGAGTTTCCTTAGGGGCAGAGGGGGTATTTTCATCGCTTGAAACCTCTTTGACTTTTGCAGGGTTCGCAGCCTGATGGTCTAAAATTTGATAAACCAAATCCAGTTTTTTCTGAGTGCGGTATTTGGGAACGTTTAAAGACTTAGCTATATCTTGAAGCTCAGGCAGCTTCTTAGCTTTTAATTCTGAAATTTCAAACATGTATTATTAAGAATAAGATTGTGATGGTTTTATTGTAAACTTCTCGAGGAAGATTCGAAAAAAATTTGGGGTTATAAGTAACCTATTTTGAACTGGTTACAGAACATTGATGCAATAATACAACTTTATTTTAAATCTCGGGATATGGTTTCTGAAAAGAAACACTTATTTTTGCCTTAAATTTTGAGAATTTAGCATGATTCAACGTATCCAAAGTATCTATTTATTTATTGCCGCACTTATAAGTGGGGTTTTGATTTTTTTTGTTTCTTTGTGGAGTAATGAAGCGGGAGAACCGGTGTTTGTTCAGGATGTAAATCTGGCACTCGCATTGTTTTTAGGATCGGCCGTTTTATCTTTGGCAACAATATTTTTATTTAACAACAGAAAGCTTCAATTTGTGTTGGGGCGCGTCAATATATTATTAAACTTTTTTTTGCTAGGAGTTTTCGTGTATTGGACACTAACTGTACCTGGAGAGATGCAAATCTCAGAGAAGGGTATTGGGATGTTTATTCCTGTTCTTTCTATCGTTTTTTTAGTGCTGGCCAATAAAGGCATTAAAAAGGATGAAGATCTCGTAAAATCTGTGGACCGATTTCGTTAAACCTAATTTATCTTAGTGTTATTAGTGCGAGAAAAACCCGAAGTGAAAGCTTCGGGTTTTTTGTTTCTAACCAATTAAAGTTTAAAGTTGGAAAGTTAAAAGTTTATGGATAACCTGAAATCGATTTCTGTCAAAAAAAGCCGGAGGCCTTCTATTCCAGTTCAATCACTACCAAATCCTTGATATTTTCTCCATCTATAGTAAACCGAAGCATCGTCCTTTTTTTATGAAACCCATATTTTCCTGCTGCGCCTGGATTCATATGGAGAAGGTTGAGTTTTTTATCGGGCATTACCTTTAGAATATGCGAATGGCCGGATATAAATAATTTCGGAGGATTTTTTTTAATTTCTTCTTTTATGGCGGGAGAATATCTTCCGGGATATCCTCCTATGTGCGTTATCCACACATCAACCCCTTCACAAAAAAACCTCTGATTTAGCGGAAATTCCTTTCTTATTTCGTGATCGTCAATATTGCCAAAAACCGCCCGAAGCGGTTTCAGTTCCTTGATTTTATCGGTTACCTTTAAATCGCCGATATCTCCTGCGTGCCAGATTTCATCGGCTTCGGCAACGTAATGCAGGATCCTTTCATCTGTATGACTGTGGGTGTCACTCAGCAATAATATTTTTTTCATTTTTTACTGTTCAGGGGTAAAATTTAAGATTTAAAATCAGTTTGCCGGTAAGGAGTCAGGATCGTTCCGCCTTCGGCGTACCTGCAAGATTCAAGAACCAAGACTTTCTTTTAGTTAACTGATAAACATTCAGCTATTATTTTTATTTTTCAGAATACGTTACTTATCGATAAATTTGAAACATTCAGAAAAGTAAAGTGTGTTTATTAAAAATCCCATTAGAAAGCCCAATGCGTCTGGATTCAGCTTTCTGGAATTAAATTCAGAAAAGAAATTTACAAGCTATCAAATAATCACACCATCATACCATCATCTAACCAATCCATTATAATTCTTAGCGGCTATAAAATAAACCATCAAACCATTATAGGATCGAAACATCATACCATCAAACGATCATACCATCATATAATCAAACCATCCTAATAAGCATATCATCATATTCCTGTATCTTTGCACTAAAATCAAGCAAAAGTATCAATTTAGATTGAGATATTTTATAGAACTGGCGTATAACGGAAAGGCATATCACGGTTGGCAAAACCAGCCTGATGCAGTTTCGGTACAGGAAACTCTGGAAACCGCTCTTTTTACCTTATTACAGGTTCCAACCCCAGTTGTGGGAGCTGGAAGGACAGATGCGGGAGTTCATGCAAGTCAGTATTTCGCTCATTTTGATGCTGAAATTTTACCAGATCCCCAAAAGCTTATCTTTAGACTGAATTCACTTTTGGCTTCAGATATAGCCGTATATGATTTATTTGAAGTTCACCCCGAAGCGCATGCCCGTTTTGATGCGATAAGCAGAAGTTATGAATATCATATCATTCAGCAAAAAGATCCGTTTTTTTATGAAACAGCACATCTTGTAAAAAATGAACTGGATCTTGATAAAATGAATCGGGCAGCTTTTCGTTTAACAAAACACACCGATTTTAAATGTTTTTCAAAATCTAAAACCGATGTGAAAACCTATAATTGCGATGTAAAATTGGCGATTTGGGAACAACAGGAAAATAAACTGGTTTTTAAAATTACTGCAGACAGGTTTCTTCGCAATATGGTTCGGGCCATAGTGGGAACTTTGCTGGAGATTGGCCTCGGTAAAATTCCGGTGGAGCAGCTGGAGGAAATTATAAAAAGCAGGGACCGGCAAAATGCGGGAACTTCGGTGCCGGCAAAGGCCTTGTTTTTAACAGGAATTGAATATCCAACATCTATTGTAGAAAAATAAATGGCGACAGGAACAGGAAAAGCTTTTGATGTAAATCTTTTTAAAAGATTGCTTAGTTATACAAATCCGTATAAATGGACCTTCTATTTTGTGGCCGTTTCGGCTGTTTTATTGTCGGTTTTTGCGGTTCTAAGACCTTATTTGCTTAAAATTACCATAGACGATTCTATTCTTCCCCAGGATAATGAAAACCTGGTTTATTATATAGGTTTGATGTTGATAGCATTAACCCTGGAAGTGATCTTTCAGTTTTTGTTCATCTATTTTGCAAACTGGTTAGGGCAGGAGGTAATACGGGATTTGCGGGTAAATTTATTTGAGCATATGCTTCGGTTTAAAATGAAGTATTTCGACAAATCGGCTGTAGGGAGATTGGTAACCCGCGCGGTGAGCGATATTGAGACCATAGCGAGTATTTTTAGCGAAGGTTTGTTTGTAATTGCCAGTGATCTACTAAAAATGCTGGTGGTTTTAAGCTTTATGTTCTATAACAGCTGGCAGCTTACGTTGCTGGTTCTCCTTGTGCTTCCTTTTATTCTGTATGCCACAAGGGTTTTTCAGCAGAAAATGAAAATAGCTTTTGAGGATGTGAGAAACCAGGTTGCGAATCTAAATACCTTCGTCCAGGAACGAATAACAGGAATGAAAATCGTTCAGTTATTTACAAGGGAAAAGGTGGAATATGAAAATTTTAAGGAGATCAATCAAAAGCACAAAAAGGGCTGGGTAAAAACCGTTTGGTATAACTCGATCTTTTTCCCTATTGCGGAGATGTCCACCTCCATTACCATAGGTTTAATTGTGTGGTATGGTGGTTTAAGAGTGGTGGACAACGATGCCTTAAGCCTTGGTATCATCATCATGTTTATTGAACTCGCCCAGATGTTGTTTCGCCCGTTGCGTCAAATTGCAGATAAATTCAATACCCTTCAAATGGGGATGGTTGCTGCCAATCGTGTTTTTGCGATCCTGGATACCGAAGCCTCCATTAAAGATGAAGGAAAAATCGAAATCAATAATTTAACCGGAGCGATAGAATTTAAGGAGGTTCATTTTGGATATGATGAAGCTGAAGAAGTTTTAAAAGGGGTTTCTTTCAAGGCCAATGCAGGTGAAACCATCGCGATTGTAGGTTCTACAGGAGCCGGAAAAACCACCGTTATCAATTTGCTCAACCGTTTTTATGAGATCAACAGCGGAAAGATCCTGGTAGATGGAATAGACATCCGGGATATTACCCTGAAAACGCTTCGGAAAGAAATCGCAGTGGTTTTGCAAAACGTATTTCTTTTTGCCGATACCATTTTAAATAATATCACCCTTCATAACCCCAATGTTACTGAGGATGATGTAATACGTGCAGCCAAGGAAATAGGGATCCACGAGTTCATCATTTCTTTGCCAAACGGATACCATTACAATGTAAAGGAACGCGGGGTGATGCTTTCTTCAGGACAGCGGCAGCTAATATCATTTTTAAGGGCTTATGTGAGCAATCCAAGCATTCTTATTCTGGATGAAGCAACTTCCTCTGTAGATTCCTACAGCGAACAACTTATACAGGATGCTACCGATAAAATAACCCAGGGCAGAACTTCAATTGTAATTGCCCACCGACTTGCAACTATCAAAAAAGCCGATAAAATTATGGTGATGGATGCAGGAAAGATCGTAGAAATGGGAACGCACAAGGAATTGCTGAAAGTTAAAGGCGGTTTCTACAAAAATCTTTACGAGGTTCAGTTCTTGGCTGAAGAATCGGTTTGATTCCTCATTTGAGCCCTCCTTTTTGTTGTTGCTTCATATCTTTTAACCACAAAGTACACCAAGAAAAAACACACAGAGGACACAAAGAAAAAAAATGATAATTGAAAATGAACCAATTGGAAATTCATTGAATTGGAAATTAGAAAGGGATGCTTGACAAAAATGCAATACGCGTGTAAAAGCAAGAATTTGTGACTTTTGTGGAAATTTTGTGCCCTTCGTGGTTAAAGAAAGCAGCTTTTTATAATTTTCTAAAACTGTACTATTTAAGTAAGATCATCCCTTAATTTATTGATCAATTCTACCGAATCTTCAAAGATCACCAATTCGCCATCTTTTAGATAGGAGATTTGTCCGGTTTCTTCACTAACAACAAGTGCAATGGCATCGGTTTTTTCAGTAATACCAACAGCAGCACGATGCCGGAGTCCAAACCTTAGCGGAATTGTCCTGTCGTTTGAAACGGGTAGGATCACCCTGGTGGCCGTGATCTTATTGTCTTCAATGATCATCGCGCCATCATGAAGCGGCGAATTTTTATAAAATATAGATTCAATTATAGGCTGATTGAGTTCGATGTTCATCTTGTCTCCCGTGTTCTTCACAAAATCCAGGCTGGTAGATTTCTGGATCACGATAAGAGCTCCCGTAAGCGTTCTGCTCATAGCCTCACAGGCATTTACAATAGCGTTGATATTCGTGCTTATTTGGGTGTCATCCTTTACAAACCTGAATTGTCTCAGGAATTTCCTGCGCTGCGTGAAATTGGTAGACCCTATCATTAGAAGGAATTTCCTGATCTCCTGTTGAAATACCACAATGAGGGCAAAGATCCCGGCCCCTATAAACTCCCCAAAAACACTGGATAGCAATTCCATTTGCAACAACTGCGTAAGCTTCCAGAAAAGCCAGACAATGACAATTCCCACAAAAATATTTACGGCTACGGTACCTTTTACGAGTTTATAAATGTAAAACAGGAGTATAGCCAAAAACACTATATCTACTATATCAAGAATGCGGAGGTTTAGAAAATCCAAATTTTTAAGGCTTTTTGTAAAAATAGAAAATATAAGGTTAGTTTTTGATTTGTGCGGTTAATTTCACTATTTCCATCGCCTCCTTAACGTCATGCACCCGGAGGATATCGGCGCCTTTGGTGAGTGCCAGCGTATTTAGGACCGTTGTTCCGTTCAATGCCTCATTTGGGGTGCAATTTAGGGTTTTATAAATAGTCGACTTTCTTGAAAGTCCAGCCAACACCGGTAATTCCAATACTTCAAACAATTCAAGATTAGAAAGCAGTTCGAAATTCTGTGCTATATTTTTTGAAAATCCGAAACCGGGATCAATGATAAGGTCGTTGATCCCAAGTGTTCTGGCGGCTTTAATTTTTTCTGAAAAATAAAAAAGCACCTCCTGGGTTACATCCTCATAGCTATTGAGATCTTTCATGGTTTGGGGAGTTCCGCGCATATGCATCATGATATAAGGCACCTGATGCCGGGCTATAACCTGCATCATTTCCAGATCCAGGTTTCCCGCGGAAATGTCGTTTACAAGTGCCGCACCGGCCTGAATACTTCTTTCGGCAACCTTGCTTCTGAAAGTATCTACTGAAATTAAAGCATCGGGGAAATTTTTTAGCAGGATTTCTATCGCCGGGAGTACGCGTTTAAGTTCTTCATCCTGGCTGATATCTTCCGCTCCCGGCCGGGAGCTGTAACCACCAACATCCAGGAACGTAGCGCCTTGCTCAAGCATCACTTCCGCCTTTTTAAGCAAAACATCCGGGGAGGCATTCCTACTTTCATCATAAAAGGAATCCGGGGTTATGTTCAGGATTCCCATCACTTTTGGAGTTTTAAAATCTATAAGCTTGCCTTTGCATGTTATGGTCATTCCAGTATCATTGTGTTTATACACGGCTTTTTCCGCCGAAAAAATTAACTTTGACTATCTAA
>JAWOHC010000208.1:0-13760 GCA_046496275.1 Gillisia sp. | reverse complement strand
CTTCTCCATTTTTCAAGGTTTATTCTTGTTCTACAGTGTGATAATAGTTTGCCGGAATGACAAAAGAAAATCGCACCCCATTTTTTTCATTGGCTGCCGAAATTTTTCCTTTATGTACTTCAATAATGTGTTTGCATATAGCCAATCCCAATCCGCTGCCAATGGGTTTTTTGATATTTTGATCACTGGATTGGTAAAACTTTTCAAAAATTGCATCCAGATCCTCCGTATTTATGCTTTTTCCATTATTGAAAACATCCACTATTAAGATGTCATCGTTTTTGGAAACCGATATGGAAATTACGCCCCTGGTTTCTCCGCAAAATTTTATTGAATTGGATAACAAATTGGTAATTACCTGAATAATCCTTTCTTCGTCATAAAATGCAAGTACTTCGCTCTGGGAATCGTTGAATTTAAAAGTTATGTTTTTGTTGGTCAACAATTGCTGCAAAGGTTTTACTGCCTTCGAAATGGTCTCTATGATATCATTTTCCGAAGGATATATTTTTTGTTTTCCACTTTCAAATTTTTCAAGGTCCAAAATTTTATCGATCAATCTGTTCAGCCGGTCAGATTCTGAAATAATGTTTTGTAAAAATTGTTTTTTCATTTCTTCCGGAATGTCCTCATCATCGTGCAGAATTTCACTGGAAGCCCTAATGGCGGTTATTGGTGTTCGCAATTCGTGGGTGACGGTATCTAAAAACTCATCCTTTTGCTTGTCCTTTTTTAATAATTGCTCATTGGCTTCCCGTAGCTGGAAGGAAAGTTCCTGGAGTTCCCTGGAGGTGTCGGTGAGTTCCTTGTTTAAAAGAATGTTTTGTTTAGATTCCTCCAGAATTTTCAAAACTTCCGGCAGGCTTATAATATCTTCTTTGGTCACGCTTTGCATCAATATTTTTGCTGAAGCAGTTCCTATGTGCCCTGTCAAAAGGTTTTCCGCAAATTTCACAAGACGGGCATCAGCCATAGTGGTGTCTTTAATGCCGTATTTCAGGTTAAAGATTCTCAGGGCCCTATTGGTTTTCTCTTTACCCAAAAATCGCTGTAATACTTTTTCAATATCTGAGATATAGGCAGTTCCTTTCCAAACAAACGCATCCTCATGATAGGTAATGTATTTATCTATATCTACATACATTTCGGCATAATTTCGCTCCCTGTAGTTTCCTTTGAAACTAACCGAAACAGCCATATAGGTGAAAAAGTTGAAAAATATACTCCAGAAGAAGGAATGTGGAACGGGATCCAGATAATCCAACCCGAACAACTGGAAAGGTTTTAAAAGTTCAATTCCGAAAAGGCCATCTGAAATAAAACTGCTTTCAACACTAGCGCTTCCAATAGCGAAAGGCAAAAGCAAGGAATAGAAACAGATCAAAAAACCAATTATTATCCCGGAGATCGCACCTTTTGCTGAACCTCTTTTCCAAAAGATAGCACCAAAAAAGGAAGGAGCCAATTGGGCGATTATTACAAATGAAATTAGCCCTATGGAAACCAGGGAGTAATCTAAAGCAAAATATCTATAGATAAAATAGGCTATTATAATTAGTGAGAAAATACCAATTTTCCGAAGATTTAAAATTAACGAACTATTTTTTATTTGCTCTTCGCTTTGCATTTTTCCTATTAAACCGTAAGGGATTAATACGTTGTTGCTCAGCATTGTGGAAAGCGCTATTGTAGAAACAACGATCATGGCAATAGCTGCTGAAAAGCCCCCTAAAAAAACCAATAAAGTGAGAATCTGGTTGTCGAATAATTGGGCGATGTGCAAGGAATACATATCGGCATTTACATTTACACCTTCAAACAAAATATTGCCACCCCAGGCAATAGGATACACAAAAATATTGAACAGCAATAAATATAACGGGAACAGCCAAATTGCCGTTTTTATGTGTTTTTCCCTGTTATTTTCGATTATGCTTACATGAAATTGCCTTGGTAATAAAAAAATGGCAAACATGGAAAGTACACAAAGAAAAAACCAATTGATGGCCTGTGGAAAATCTCCGATGGTATTTCTTTCGGCAAAGTTTTCCAAAACAGATGCCTGAAGATAGATATCCTGAAAACCATCGAAAACAAAATAGGTGACATAAACCCCAATAATTAAAAAGAAAAAAAGTTTAAGCAAAGATTCCACTGCAATGGCCGTGACAATACCTTTTCTCTTTTCAGAGGCGTCAAAATATCTTGTTCCGTAATACGAAGCAAAAAGTGCCAGCGCAATTGCCACATAGGTTATGGTATCATTTAAAATATTTGAACTTGCTGAAGTGCGGGTTACTATATGAAAGGTCTCTGAAATTGCCTTTAGTTGAAGGGCGATGTATGGAATAATTCCAACCACACACACCAGGGTGACCAGGGCTCCCAAAAATCGGTCATTTCCATACCTCAGGGAAATAAAATCGGCAATACCTGAAATTTTATTGACTCTGGATATTCTAATAATTTTCCGTAAAATCACGATCCAGGCAGGAATAATTATTATTGGTCCAAGGTAGATCGTTAAATAGCTTAATCCGGATTCTGCGGCAAGTCCTATACTTCCATAGTAAGTCCAGGCGGTACAATAAACGGCAAGTGAAAGGGAGTAGACATAGGCATTGTTAGTCCATTTACTGTTCTTCTTTTTCTCAGCCCAACTTGCAATGGCAAATAGGAAAGCCAAATAGACAACCAATATAACCAAAAGCACTGCACTACTCATTGTATCTTTTTGTGATATAAAAGGTTAAAATAATGGATAAAGCCCAAATTGAAAAAATAAATACATACACCTTAGGAATGCCCAAAAAATCAAGATTACTGTCAAACAAAAGCAAAATGGGTACGTTGAAAGCAATTAACAGCCCCAGGCTTATAAGAATGAGTTTTTGTTCGTGTCTTTTTTTCATCTTTTCCCGGGTAGAAATTTTAGTGCATTTCAATAAATTTGCCGATTTGAAATATACTTATTTTTGTTTTTTAAACTGAAAATTTAGAATAAACCTTTAAATTTTAAATGTTTATCCGTTTAAACACCTAAATATAGTTTTTGTCTCCCTGAGTCTTTCGACTGGATCAATACAGGCTCAGTCGAAGGGTCAAACAAAAACGTCTCGACTGCGCTCGACGTGACATTTTTAATTTAATTATGACTTTTAGGCATCTTACCGGATATACAAGATATTTTATAAAGTAATTCAATTCTCTCCTCCTTTGATAGAGCAAAGAATTGAATTACTTTATAAGAAGTTCATCTTAATGACCTCCTGCTTCTCCTGCTCCGGATGGAATTCGGATATTCTCCACAATGTCCTGAACATGCTGTGGCGGTTCTTTTGTAAACATATTTACTGTTAAAGCCACAACAAAGTTGGCAATCATGGCCACTGTTCCAAAACCTTCGGGAGAGATTCCAAACCACCAGCCGGACTGTAAACCGTCAACGGCTTCTTTGCCACCATCAAAAATCCCGAATTTAAACTTGAGTATATAATAAAGCATAAACAGCATTCCCACGATCATTCCCGAAACTGCTCCTTCCTTATTCATTTTTTTGTAAAAAATCCCCAAAATAATGGCGGGAAAAAACGATGCGGCGGCCAGTCCAAATGCCAGTGCCACAACGGCTGCTACAAATCCGGGCGGATTAATTCCAAAGTAACCTGCAACAACAACAGCAACTGTAGCTGCCATACGTGCAGCCCATAGTTCTCCTTTGTCTGAGATATCCGGTTTGATCATTTTTTTGATCAAATCGTGTGCTATAGATGAGGAAATTACCAGCAATAAACCAGCAGCTGTAGACAAAGCAGCAGCTAAAGCTCCTGCAGCCACCAAAGCGATTACCCAGTTTGGTAAATTGGCTATTTCAGGGTTTGCAAGCACAATAATGTCATTATCTATAGTAAGTTCATTGGCCCCTTTATCTGCCACATATTGAATTATACCATCTCCGTTTTTATCATCGAATGCAATTAAACCTGTTTTTTCCCAGGTTTTGAACCAACCAGGCATATCGGCGTATTCCTGATTGCTCACGGTAGTAATTAAATTTGTTCTTGCAAAAACTGAAATTGCAGGAGCCGTGGTATAAAGTATTGCGATAAATAACAGGGCCAAACCTGCAGATTTCCTTGCGTCTTTAACTTTCTTCACCGTAAAGAAGCGTACGATTACGTGAGGTAATCCGGCGGTTCCAACCATCAAGGCAAGTGTAATGGCAATTACATCTATCATTGGTTTTGTACCACTGGTATATTCGGTAAAACCAAGTTCTGTAGATAATCCATTTAATTTATCAATTAAATAAGTTCCGGACCCATCGGCTAAGGTACTTCCCATTCCAATTTGTGGGATTGGGTTTCCTGTCATTTGAATGGAAATGAAAATAGCAGGTACCATAAAAGCGAAGATCAAAACACAATACTGTGCCACCTGTGTATAGGTAATTCCTTTCATTCCTCCTAAAACCGCATAAAACAATACGATTACCATCCCTATGTAAACTCCTGTATCGATTTCAACTTCCAGGAATTTGGAGAAAACAACTCCTACACCACGCATTTGCCCGGCTACATAAGTAAAGGAAACGATTATAGCACAAATTACGGCCACAATTCTGGCAGTGTTAGAGTAATAACGATCTCCAATAAAATCGGGAACAGTGAATTTTCCGAATTTTCTTAAATAGGGAGCAAGCAATAATGCCAGAAGCACATATCCACCTGTCCAACCCATTAAATAAACGGCTCCATCATATCCCATAAAGGAAATAAGTCCTGCCATTGATATAAAGGATGCGGCACTCATCCAGTCGGCAGCGGTTGCCATCCCATTTGCCAGGGGCGAAACGCCACCTCCGGCTATATAAAATTCTTTGGTAGAACCGGCTCTTGACCAGACTGCAATTCCAATATAAAGCGCAAAGGATAGCCCTACAATTATATATGTCCAAGTTTGTACATCCATTTCTGTAAATATTAATTAGTTAGTTTGTAAGAGATTGAAAAGTTTGATTTATTCATCAAATCCGTATTTTTTATCCAATTTGTTCATCAACCGAACGTAGACAAAAATCAGGATCACAAACACATAAATAGATCCTTGTTGTGCAAACCAAAAGCCCAGTGGGAATCCACCCAGAGAAAAGTTATCCAATAAATCCTTGAACAGGATTCCTGCTCCATAAGAGACCAGGAACCAGATGCTTAGCAAAATAAGAAGGTATCTAAGGTTCTCCTTCCAATAAGCAGTTGCTTTTTGTTGTTTTTCCATAATTTTTTGAAATAAAAAGGTTGGTTTATAAGTAAATCATTGCTTGAAGCGTGAGTGATCCGGTTTCGCTACTTCCGAATTTTTCATTTTTGTATTCCAACGTCAGTTTGGAATGATGTCCATTCATATATAAATTGGATCCTATTCCAAAAACATTTCTGTTGTCATCTGTGGCATCATAACTGTTTGAACCAAAAGAGACATAGGGTTGTAATTTGCTGAGTTTTTCTGTTGGGATCATATACCCGATATGCCCGTAAAGCATACTTCCGGTGCCATAAACGCTATATAAATAATCCTTCCCGTACCCGTTGTTTTGGTAAACGGCATAAGCGGTAATTGCGCCTTTATTTTCTCCAAGCGGGGCGTCGTAAAATGCATCCACTGCAAAAATTGAAACATCTTCTGATGAAAGTGTAGTTCCGTTAGATTTTACAACACCTTTAGGATGTAAAAAGAACCCCGCTCCTACATTAAATATCTTTTTAGTTCCTAAATAGGAACCTACTCTGTAAGGCAAAAAATTACTTTCAGTTTCCAGGAAATTGTATTCAAAATAACCGGCATAGTTGAATCCGGCGTCTTTCGAACCAAGCACTTTTCGGCCGGCATAAATGGTGGTTCCAAGGTTTTCCTGAAGAACTCTTGAATCCAAACTGTTGGTAATTGCTTCGTTCATGGAAACCCGGTATTGAAACTTGTCTATGCTTCCTTTTGCATATATCCCCTGATGCCTGGCAAATTGATCGGTTAAACCTAAAGTTGCCCAGGATTGCCTGTTATTGTCCAGGGTCATCAGGTTTAATGTTCCCTGACTGTTCATTCTGGATATTCCATTCCAGTAATGCAATCCTGAACCTATAGAGTGATTTGCACTCAGGCTATATTGCACCCAGAAATCGTGAAAGAAAAGTTGCGAACTATTGTCTTTTCCTATTGGCGACATATTATCTGCATTCAGTGCGTTTAGACCAAAATGTGCGAGGATTAAAAATTTTGAGGAAATTTGGGCGTAGGTTAAAATTCGTGCCCTTCTTGTGGAAAATTCCAATGCTTTTTGCTCGGCAGGCACATTATCGTTGTACTGTGCCCACATTTGGCCCCAGGCTATGAACCTCATGTATTTGGAACCGTCTTCGTTCATGTTGATCTTCATTCCCGAGCCATAATCGGGAGAGCCCTGGGAAAACACCTCTGTAGATAAAAGCGCCAAAAGGCTGAGGCAAAGGATTTTTTTCATAAAAATTGAAGTTAGATTATGAAACCCCCATGTTTAGATTTCTTTCACTAAATTCAATTTTTATGCGACAGAAAAAAAATATGATATAGGTAAGTGTAAAAAAGTATAGTTATTCTCTGAAACGCTCCCATTTTATCAACATAAATTTATCTCCCAACTCGGTAATTATCATTCCTGCTCCGGCCAGTTGATCCTTGTCTGTTAGGTATTTCACCAATTCCAGATGATTGAAAATCCTGTAGGTTGGATGGTAATTTGCATTGGACGGTTTTTTTATCTTGTACTCCTTCACCCAATTGCTCACGGTTACGTGGGAAACACCTATAATCCGTTCTATCTCCCGATAGCTCAGGCCTTCCAGGAATAGCTGTAAGGCTTTAATGACGTAATAACTGTCAATCTTTTTCCCAAGCTTGTTTACCGTGAAATAATAGGTGCATTTTTTACATAAATACCGCTGTTTTCCCTTCACGATCCCACTCTTGATTATGTGCTCATTTTGACATTTAGGGCACGAAAAAAGTTCCATATATATTTATTTTGCATAAATATACTAATTTAACAATTATAATTTAACTTAATAATTTTAAAAAAAGCTGTAATTATTGCGTAGTCCTTTATTTAACTGGCAAAAACTTAGAATATAGGTGGCTACTGCGGGATTTTTCAGCTTAAAAAGCAAACTGGCCAGTGTGAGGTGTTAAATGACTTTGAAAATTCAAATTAAACTGATATATAAAAAAGCAATCGGTAATTTCACCGCTTTTTTTAAAAATTTTCAGGATTGGGAAGAAAACGTTGCCTTGCCAATTAGGTTGCTTTCAGGGTTGATCCAGTAATTGGTGGCTGTTTGTGAATTTGAACACCCTAAGTTAGTGTTTGCAAAAATCGAACAAGAATTATTACCTGGTGGGGAGGTGATCCAGCTCCTTTATTTCATTTTTATATTTGGGAGGCAGGATTATGGTTTTCAGCAACCAATCTGCCTTTATAATTCTACTCAGCTTATAAAGTCCAAGCACTGGATTTAAAAGCGAGAAGCTCCGGTGACCAAGCAATTTACCAACCTTTTTTGGTGCTACAAGGGTTTGAGCTTCCAATAAGATCTTATAGCGAATTATGCCAAGATGTTTACGGTACTGGCTGAAAAGGTCGTCTGTGTAATGGCTGTGTTGCAGGTTTTGGTTGATGTGTTCCTGTCGCATCTTTTTCCATTCCGGGAAGGTTTCGGGCAATCCATTCAATCCCATTCTTTTTCCAAGGCTGTAAAAAACCTGGAATACTTCCTGCTTTTCGTCCATAGTCAAGTTGCGTTCCAGTACTTCAAACGCCCGGATGGAGTAATCGATGAGCATAAAGAGCACATCCCGGTAAGCCCAGTCGGGAATAGTTGCGCCGCGTTTTTCTTCCACCTTCGTATGGATCGCCGTCATGGCATCAATCGCGCGCATCGCTGCCTGTTTTTCGGAAAACACAATTGCACGGGCATAGGAAACCGTTGAGAAAAGCCTCCCCAGGGGATCTGCAGGAAGTCGGCCTGTAAAGTAAAGCCAGTCTACAGCCTTGCTGAGTGCAAACTCTGCAGATGCACCTGCGAAGATGAAAAGAATGGTATCACCCTTCCCCCAAATCTCCCGTACCACGGAGCCCTTTTCTACAAAATATTCCATATTATAAATTAAACAATTTCGTGAAATCTGCCACGCTACCCGCCGACTATTTTAGGACCTTCAATATTTTCTGAAAAAATATTTTCCTATTGAAGTTTTACAATTTGTCGATCATGTCGCCAAGGTCACTTACCCCTAAAGTGAAGATAATAAGGATTATGCCCAGGATAACTTTTACCAGTAGCGGAATAGTAAATCCAAATCTGGCCCTTAAAATTTCATTTAGCGGAGGAAAATAGATCAAAGCTAAAAGAAGGTAAACAATGCCCGGAACCAAGTGCACCAGGATCATATTTAGTATTCCTGTGGCAAAAACAGCTAAACCAAACAGCCAGCTTAAAACCTGTTTTGTCTTCATAGGCCTGTCATAGTTTATGAAATTAGCTTCCGGCAAAGGGAGTGCCGAAGATGCCTACTGCCAGTTCTGCCCAAACGAGAAAAAGTACAGCAAACAAAACCACTATGGCAGCAATCTGGTAGTTCTTATTTGTTACTTTCCTAATTACAAGCTCCACCAGAAGCCCGGTGCCAAGAAGGAGGATCCCAGCCACAACAAAATCCAATAACGTCCAGTTCACTTTATCTGTAAGCTGCATCGCTTTGAACGGAATGAGCAATAGCAGCACTACCGCGAGCAGAATCCATTTAAGCCTTTTGTTTTTCATGATCTTATTTCTTTGTTTCTAAAGTGCTTTATTACTCACGGTTAAGTTGTTAAAAATCACTTACCATAAGTTCTATAAATATATATAGTTGCTTTTAATGTTTTCAGAAAAAAGCAATGAAAAATTGATGAAAAGAACTTGTTTGATTTCAAGGTATTTCAGATGTAAAAAACATTGAATTTTGTAACCCGAATTTTTCCCTGCGCGCACTGCGGATGCCTGTTTTAAGTGCAAAGATCGCCAAGGTTCACTGTCCTGGTTTCTAAAGCGGGGAATACTTTCGAATTTTTAGGGAAGGAAATTATTACCTAAAAGCTTATATTGTAGTATAAAGATCAGACAAATGCAAACAATATTAGGTTCAGGCGGGGCAATTGGAATTGAATTGGCAAAAGCTTTGAAAGCATACACTAACGAAATTAGGTTGGTTAGTCGAAATCCTGAAAAAGTAAATGAGACGGATGAACTTTTTGCTGCCGATTTGCTCAATCCAAAAGAATTGGAAAATGCTATAAAAGGTTCAGAAATTGTTTATGTAACTGTAGGGTTCCCATATAGTTATAAAGTCTGGAGGGAGAAATGGCCAAAATTCATCGACAATCTCCTGGGAATTTCCGAAAAAGAAGGTTGTAAACTGGTTTTCTTCGATAATGTATATATGTATGATAAGGATAACCTTGATCCTATGACAGAAAACACGCCTGTCCATCCACCCAGCAAAAAAGGGGAAATCAGGGCTCTTATTTCGCAAAGGATCATGGAAAAAGTAGAAACTGGCAAGATTAAAGCCTTGATCGCCCGCTCGGCAGATTTTTACGGGCCTTCGATTAAAAATTCAAGCATTCTCACTGAAACTGTTTTTAAGCCATTGAGCAATGATAAGACAGCAAATTGGCTGGTAAAAGACAGTTGCAAACATTCCTTTACGTATACCGCGGATGCTGGCAGAGCTACCGCTTTATTGGGAAATACAGAAAAGGCGTATGGACAAATCTGGCATCTTCCCACTGCACCAAATCCTTTCACAGGAAAAGAATGGATTGAAGCTATAGCAAAGGGGATGAATGTGAAACCCAACTATAGAGTAGTATCAAAGTTTATAGTTCGGCTAATAGGAGTGTTTGTGCCAGTGATGAAAGAATCGGTTGAAATGCTTTATCAGTATGACCGCGATTATATTTTTGATAGCAGTAAATTTGAGAAAGAGTTTGATTTTCAGCCTACGTCTTATGAGGATGGAATAACTACTATTATTGAAACCGATTACAGGAAAACCATCGCCAACAACTAAGCATTAAGATCGTACTTTTTCCTATTAAGGATTAATGATCAATGATACTTAACCGTACTATAAGTCATTTAAAACTTCTTCTTTTAAGCCGAAAATCATCTTTTTTCTTTCTCTGAAGTGTAGATTTTAAAAGCGATACGGAATTTAGCGCAGTTGATATTTTCTGAAATACTCCTGAAAGAACTTCCTTTTCTTTTTACTTTATAGATCGTGGCAACCTTTCCTGAGGTACAATGCAGAGGCAAGGGTACAGTTTTTAACTGCTTTAAAAAAAACAAGCGGAAAAAATTCGATGTATCAAAACCCTTTCCTGGTATATCTTAATTGAATTAGGAAATTTGAATTTTGAAAAACCGAAAAAAGTCCGGTGAATCCAGGTAGATAAGAAGCATTAGAATAAAAACTATCATCAGGCCAAGTCCTGTAAGCATTTGTCTCCGGGAATTCCCATAATAACTCATCGAATTTTTTTGAGCAAACTTAAGCGAGCGATCCGGATTTATCATGAGGTTACCCGTACCCGGAGATTAATAAATTCAAATCTTTTAATATGCGATATAAGTTGTGGTGCAACGTGCCGTAGAGATGAGTTTAGCTTCTGCTTCTGGTTCATTTCTTCCGGGGATTATGGATTTTACGCCTTCCCATTGGCCTCTCCTTCCTATTTATATTTCGTTCTCTGTCTGCTCCATTCTTTTTATCGTACCGGCCATATACCAAATCATTGAGGCTGGCTTGCCTCGGATTCTAAAAAGTTTTTTTTCCTATAAATCGGGACATGCCTGGTATGCTTGCCCCGGGGTTTTTGATTGGGATAATTCAGTTCAACTTATGTCGTTAAACTTTTCCGGGTCCTGTTAATTTTAATTTGAAGTATCAAAGCCATCGCAATAAAAGTTATTGCGATGATGATCAACAACAATTTTATTTCCGGCAGAATATCGGCAATACTGCCTCCATAATAGGCCACCTTTCTGAAGGCTGAAAGAAAATGGGTAACCGGTATTGATTGTGCTATCCCATTGATAAATGGCGGGATTGCCATACTTGGCCAGGTAAATCCGCTTAGTACAAACGCAGGGGTAGAGATCACCATTAACAGTTCTGTTGCCTTTAACTGATTGGGGATTGCAACCGAGAATAACATTCCTATCCCTATTGAAGCGAGGCTTAAGAGGATTACCATAACCAGCATTGGTACATTAAAAATATTGGCCTGTACATTGAAAAATAAAAATAGCCGGCTCATTATAAACCACATTACCGGCAAGAACAGAACAAAAGGAGTGGCTTTTAAAGCGATTAGGTATACCGAAGATTTTCCTTTTTTTACCAGCTCCCTAAAATACCCGTCTTCAAAATCCCGTGCAAACACGAGCGCCATAGCCAGAAAAATAACCTGCTGCATAATGGCTCCCAATAAACCTGGTAACATAAAATTAAGGTAGTTTCCGGTAGAATTGTAAAGCTTATTGAAATTTACCTTAAAACTCTCATACGAGTCCCGGGCAACTGCTGGTGGTAAGCCTTGCTTCTTAAGGCTTTCAATCTCTATCCCTGCATTGAGGGTCATCAATATCTGTTGGATGTTCTTACTGGCGGTATTGGCATTAAGAATGTTTGCCATGTTGAGGTCTACCCGCACTTCAGGATATCTTTTTTGAAGTACATCTGCCTCAAAACCGGAAGGAAAAGTCACCACCGCGGCATACTGTGCTACGGGCATTTCTTCCAGGATATTTCCGGGATTATACCGGCGGTCTTTCACAAGGAGTCCTTCACTGTCCTCAAAAGCATCGATGATCCTATCTGTTAACGGACTGTTGTCCTGATCTACGATCACAATTGGTAAATTCACCACCTTAGCCTGCTGGTAAACATAGCCAAACAGGACCCCATACAGTATTGGAGCACCAAAAAAGATGGCGCAGAGTACGCTGTTGGAAAAGATCCGTTTAAATTCTGTTCTTAATAAATTCAAAAATTCTTTCATCTGTTTATATTATTGTTTTAGAGGTCATATGTAACATCCATATAATTATTCCCCTGTGTGAGAAAGTTTATTCTCATGGATGTTTCATCCGGTTACTCTTTTAATAATATTGTGGCATTGGTATAAAAGGTACTCCCGGAAATGTTGGAAGTAGGAATTACTTTAAGTTCATATACAGATTCTGATAAATCGTAAAGCGGTGCTGTACTGGTTATGTCGGCATATTGCGGCAGTTGTTTTATGGTCTTGAGCCTGCCGGTGAATTCCTCATTGGTATATGGGTTTAGCATCAGCAATTCACTGCCAACCTTAAAATCATAGATCCTGGACTCATTTACCGTAAACCTAAAATAAAGACTGTTCTTTTTGTATCCATTGAATAGTGCATAGCCTGGACCAAGCAATTCCCCTTCTCTAAGGCTGATGGTTTCAATGGTCATATTTGCAGGGGCGATAAGGTACATTTCACCCGAGGCAACAAGCACCTCTTCCCTTGCTCCACGCGCGCGGTCCAACTGTCCCTGTGCCTGGTCCAACTGTTCGGTTCTTGCACTTTTTCCGGCCTCCGTACGTCTTGCTTCCACGGCTGCAACCTGCGCCCTGGCCATTTGAAGTTTCATATTTACCTCATCCAGTTGCTGGCGGGTCACCAGGGAATCCCTGTACATATTATCCAGCCGGGAATAAGATTCGCTGGCAAATTGCAGCTCTGCTTTTGCCGCATCCAGCTTTCCTTCTATTTGTATAAGTTGTTCTGCGGTTGCTCCTACATTAGCCATATTGAGTTGCCCCCGGGCGGCTTTCATCGCCCCATCTGCCTGAATCATTTTTGCATTGATCTCAGGAATATCAAGAAAAGCCAGCGTATCACCTTTTTGTACATCCTCACCTTCAGCTACATATAGTTTATTGATGCGCCCGGCCAGTTTACTGCTAACAGAAATGGTTTCAAATTTCACTTTTCCTCTATAGGGAGTGATCTCTTGTTCATTGTTACAGGAAGCCAATACCAGCAGGCTAATAAGGCTAAATCCAATCTTTATTATTCGCATTTTTTTATAAATTGTGTATTAATAATTAAGTAATCCTTTTGAGTGCAGCAGGCTTGTGACAGCTCTTCGCTGGCTGAAGTAAGATTCCTGCAACTGGAAATTTGCCCTTTCCAGGTCTTTCAGTGCATCCAGTACTTCGGTGATGGAAGCCAGATCATTTTTATGCTGCTTGTTCACCAATTCAAAAGTGGCTTCGGCCAGTTCGATCTCTTTTTGTGCAATACGAGAATTTTGAAGGGAAGCTTCATAAGAGAGTTCTGCCTTTACAATGCTTAGCGCTATCAGTTCTTCGGCTTCCCCGATCTGTTCCCTGTATTTTTCGGCTTCCAGTTTAGATTTCAGGCTTTTTAACCGGGACTCGCCTCCGTCAAAAAGGTTCCATTTAATGCCTACCGCGGCATACCATTGCGGGTCAAAAAGTGAAAGATCATCTTCCAGGAATTCATAATGACCCTTTAGGGCAACCTTTGGAATACGATGGTTTCGCTCCATTTTTGCTTTATAGGTAGTGGCTTTTTCTGCCTCTTCCAAAGCCTTGATCTCGCTTCGCTTTTCAGGAGCCGTTTCATTGG
>JAWOHC010000154.1:0-4702 GCA_046496275.1 Gillisia sp. | reverse complement strand
AAGTTAATTTCAATATCGCCAAATTTGAATTGGCTTTCATTTGTATTTCCTTTTTCAATATTTCTTCTTCGAAGAACGGCTTTTACCCTGGCACGCAGCTCACGTGAACTATACGGTTTTGTAATGTAATCATCGGCGCCAAACTCTAATCCAAGAATTTTGTCAATTTCCTGACTTTTAGCCGTTAACATGATAATTGGTGTTTCAACCCCATTTTTTCGCAGCTCTTTGCAAATCTCAAAACCATCTATTTCAGGAAGCATTAAATCAAGTATAATGATATCAATATCCGGGTCAAATGCTTTTTTCAGTCCTTCGCTACCCATAGCTGCTGAATCAACACTGAAACCTTCAAATGTAAAATCATCAACCAACGCTTTCCTGATGGCATCGTCGTCTTCAACTATTAAAATCTTTTTCATAATATTCTATTTTAATATGGGTAGTTTAATAATAAAAGTACTACCTGAACCAACTTTGCTCTCAAGAGAAATAGTTCCCCCGTGAGATTCTATTATTTGTTTCACTATTGTCAGGCCAATGCCACTTCCTTTCACCTGTTGAGTGTGGTCATTACTAATCCTGTAAAACCGGCTGTATATTTTATCCCTCTCTTCTGAAGGAATACCAATGCCATAATCTTTAACTGAAATAATAACTGATTTCTTATCCGATTTTGCATAAACCTCAATTGAATCTGAATTCCCTGAATATTTAAATGCGTTATCCAGGAGATTATGGATCACCTGAGTGACTGCCACTTTATCAGCATTGATTTTTGGTAAATGATTTCCTTGCTTGTAGATTACTTTAAAATCTTTATCCGGGATCGAATTTTTGAAGGATATGACAATTTCCTGAAGAATTTGATCTATAAAGAGAGGTTCAAATCTAAAACTTTTCTCTCCCTCCTCTAATTTTGAAAAATCAAGAATATTATTTATTAAATGGCTCAGCCGCTCACTTTGTTGTTGAATAATCTCGTAGTATTCCTGCTTTTTTGATTCCGTGGGGACCCTTTTTAAAACCAGCATATCAGTGATATGCCTTATTGATGTCAAAGGACTTTTGAATTCATGCGAAACCGTTGATATAAAATCAGACTTCATTTTTGACAACTGAAGTTCTTTACTGACTATCTGAATTGTAAAAAATAAACCCAGTGCAAGGACCAATACGATAAAAATGAAAATAAACAAGAAGATATTATGTCCGGGGAAAAACAATGTATTTATTAATCCTGTTGGTTCTGTATATAGTTTAAGGGTCCAAACAGGCAATTCCCGGGGAGATTCTATTATTACCGGTTCCAATTCGAAATTGATATTTGCTGAATTCGCAATTAATTCTCCTCCTTCTCCAATTAACTGCCACTGAAAATTTTCATTCTCTGAATGTTCTCTTATCGATGGGAGAAGCATATCATTAAATATTTCATCGACGTTAAAAACCAGCCCCCAGTATTGATTTTCTGCTCCGTGAAAGAGTGACACATAAAATGAGTTACCATCTATTGCAGTATAATTCATTAAAGGGAATTGCCCTTCATTTTCCGGATTTTTCAGAGAATTCATAACTAAAAGAGAGGAATTTTTCACAAATTCAAAAAGGTATTCTGTATTTCTTTCCCGGACATAAATTTTTTCAAAAAGAGAATCTGCACTGGCTAATATGGCCATTACCTGTTCATTATTAGTTTCTTTAAACCGACTGATAATGTTATTGGCGGAAGATAAAAGATTTTTGTAACCAGAATGATCCAATTGCCATTCAGCATTTAATATACTGTTTAAAAATTCAATTGAGTAATTCAGTGATGAAGCAGTATCTCCAGCCAACAGACTAATATTGCTTATTTCCAATTGGGCCATAGCGCCCAAATGAATTCGCTTATCGATAATTATATTTCCATATTCCGATTCAATGAGCAGGTAGGTTTCTTTTGCTTTATTATAATCAGACTTTTTAGTTAGCACCCGGGCAATCTGTGTCAGAATATATCCTTCTATTTCTTTTTTCTCAAATTCCTTTAACTTATTTCGATAATAAAGAAGAGTTTTCTGAAGATCTTTCTCCTTGTACTCATAATTCCATCCCTGTATAAATAAATTTATATAATTATATGGAGACCATTCTTTTTCTTTTTCTTCAATAATTTCAGGAAGATATAAAAGTGACGGATGAAATATCCGTATTGAATCTGATGGTTGTATTAAAAAAATGCTCCTGATCAAACTGTTCTCTTCAATAAAAGAGTTTAATGTATGTTCTTCAAAAGTTAAAGAAGAAGGGAACGAAGGGGATAGATCAGGAAGTTTCCCCCTGAATCTGTCATTTAATATTGTAATACGCGAATTAGTTTCGGAAATAATAGAAGTTCCGGATTCTGCCAATTTTTTTCTTTGCTCCCGCTCAATTAGTGCCTGATCATTCCTTATACCTCTTAATGCCAGAAATCCCAGTATACAACTAGGTATTACAATAACCAACAAATAATATACAATGATCCTTTTGTTACTAAAGTATCTCCTGGTTTTCATTTGAAAATTAGCTCATTAACCACTTTTTTAAAGAGTTTAATATAACCATTTTTCTACACTTTATGTTAAGGAATAAATTAGTTTTGTGAAATTTTTGTGAAGTTACAAAACGTTATTGTGCGGATAGGAAGAGTACACAAGGGATATTTATCATTTGAACTATTTGAAAGAATTTCAATTTTATTAATGATAAGTTATACAATTATTGTGTCACAACAAATTACAAATTCAAAAACTCAATAATAAAAACAGCCGGAAACTTTTGCTTCCGGCTGCCTGTAATTTGAATTTTAATCTCCAATTAATTGTTTCATTCGCTTTATTTCAGTTTATTTTCAGTTTCTTCTTTTGGCAGAAAATCCTCCATAAACCAGAATTCAGTTTTCCCACCGCTGTTGCCAGAGAAGGCGATTTTTTCCCCATCCGGGGACCAGTCGAGCATGGCTGCAAAAGCATCGAGATCTATGTTCACTTCAACCGGTTCACCACCATTTGCTGAAACTAACCATATTTTCCCCATTGATGTAAAAGCAATCTGATGGCCATCAGGCGACCAGGATAATTCATTGTGAGGAATTATATGTCGAACCCTGCAAATTTCCCTGGACTCGCCGCCATTGGTTGGAATGAGGTTTAAAGTGCCCGCTGAAGTATTTTCCTTCTTTGAATAATAAGCGATCCATTTCCCATCCGGTGACCAGTCAAAACCGCCTTCAGTAACAAAATCGGATGCTGAGGTAATTTTAATTGACTCACCGCCTTCCCTTGGAATTTTGAATATTGTCGTGATAGATTGTTTATCATCGATACTATCATCAGCCAGGTAAGCAATCCAATTCCCATCGGGAGACCAACAGGGATATTGACCTTTGTCTGTAATTTGTTTGGGATCACCTCCTTCTATTGGAATAGTGTAAATATTAGGTCCGAATTTGGCTGTTCCACCTGAAAACACAATAGATTTACCATCAGACGAGATAGAATTTCCACCCCCAGGATATTGTACAAATAAACCATTCTCATCCTGGACAAAACCTGAGTGTCTCCGCCTTTCACCTCCATCACTCGGAACAGAACTGATACCGTCACTTTTTCTGAAATAGATTCGCTTCCCATCCGGTAACCAGCGGGGATGACTGCCACCCAGGCTCATCTGAGTGACTTTTCCACCCGAGACTGAAACAGTATAAACATCCTCTCGCCAAGAAGTTTCAAGCAAGAGACCCATTTTATTGTCGGGCGTCCAGCCGGTCACAAAATCGGTACTCCCTAAGGGAAGTTCAATTTGAATTGGAGACCCAACAGGTCTACCTTGATTTGGGATGGTAACAATGCAAACTTCTGGTCGCCCATCGAACACATCCCTGCCAAAGGCGATCATTTTTCCATCAGGAGACCAGGTTGGACCCTTCCCGCTTATGATCCCCAGACCCCCCGGATCGAGACTCTCCAGATCGAGACTCTCCAGATCGAGACTCTCCAGATCGCCCCCGCTTATGATCCCCAGACTTCCCAGATCGAGACTCCCCAGATCGCCACTGACTTTAACAGGATCTTCTCCTTTTACAGACATCACCCAGACTTCGTTGAAAATTATAGGAGGATTGGGGAAGGGCGTTAAATAAGCAATTTTTGTTCCATCCGGGGAAAAGCAAGGTGATATACCTCCGTTATTAGTTAGCTGTTTGATATCACCGGTTTCAACTGAGGCAACATAAATTTGACCTCCTGCATCAAATGCAACAATTTTTCCATCGTGCGACAAACTTAGTCGACGTTGTGTGTCGCCTTTGGTAGCCACCCATTGAGGGACCGGTATTCTTTTTGGTTCTCCCCCGGATGAAGGGATAACATCAATATATGCCCCTTCAGGATTAAAATTAATACGTGTCCCTCCTCCAGCCACATAAGACCTGCTGAATGCTATCCAATGGCCGTCGCCTGACCACGAAAGGCCGTCACCGAGAACATTATTAGCGCCTGGCAATTTCTTCGGCTCACCAGCCAAATCGGGGTCGACTCTTCCAGGTATTGGGACAGTCCAAATGGCTTTACCGGAACCAAAGGCAAGTGTTTTCCCGTCTGGAGAAAGACGGCTTCCACTCCAAAAGGGAATACTAAATGGCGTCCTTATTTTTCTAAATTTAGGTATTAGGGGTGTT
>JAWOHC010000022.1:0-4112 GCA_046496275.1 Gillisia sp. | reverse complement strand
AAATCAGCTAGATTTATAAGCTTACACATATTCTGTTTATTGCAGCGGAAATGCTATTCCCAGCTTAAATTCAGGCTTCCTGAACTTAAGTTTCTTCTGCCGTTATTTGTAGAAACGTGCTTTCTTTTACCACAAAGGGCACAAAGGGCACAAAGTTTCCACAAAGGGCACAAAGTTTTGCTATTCAATTTGGCATTGCTGTCAAGTAATCCTTTTCTAATTTCCAACTCAATAATTATCCTTGTTACCAATCATCATTTTTTTTCTTTGTGTCCTCAGTGTTTTTTTTCTTGGTGTGCTTTGTGGTGAAAAAGATACGAAGCAAAGCGGCAATTCTTAACTGAGATATATATATAATAAATGCTTAGCTGCAGAAACACCTAAAAACAGTTTTGACACCCTGAGTTTTTTGACTTGCTCAAGACAGGCTCCGTCGTAGGGTCAAACAACGTCTCGACTGCGCTCGACGTGACATTCGTCTGGACTGCGCTCGACGTGACATTTTAGTTTAATTATGACTTTTAGGCATCTTACCGGAAATACAATAAAATAATCGACAATATTCTAAAACAGTTACGCCAAAGGCGGAAAAATCTTGATTCTTTAACCAGGATTACTGTTATAAATTTACTGTTTGCTTGCCACGGAAACTTTCAGCCTAATCAGCCTAAAAAGCCTGATCCGGGCAAACCGGTTTTAGTATCGACAACTTTATTTTTAGGAGTTCGGTTAATCCTGGATTTAGTTCTTTTTTCCTTGAGTTTTTCACCGAAATCAGGAATCCGGGTAGGTTTCTCCAGGCGTTCCATTATAATTCTGGCCATCAAATAACAAACGGTAGATTCTGCTCCCTGATTGATATTTACGTTTTTTTCTTCAACGCCATCCCTGCAACCTCCCGTTAATGGATTGTAAACGATTTGCGATAAGTGATTTTCGCCCAGGAACCAGTTGAATGCCCTTTTCATCTTATCTATATATGTCTTGTTTTTAAAGGCTTTATAAAAAATATCCAGACTGTTTATAATGCAAAAAACATCTATAGGCTGTTCTCCATACCTATTGGGCTCCGTACCCTTTTGATACCAGCCTCTGTTTGAGATCACCCTGAAATCTTCGTTCATAAACATTTTGGAAAGCAAAAAATCAAAAGATTCTAAAGCGGTTTTTTTATAGGCTTCATTTCCGGTAACCAAATAGGCATAAAGCAGTGATTCCGGAAGTATGCTGTTGGCATACGTTAAGTTCTCTTCAAACCATTGCCATTCCTTTTCCCGGTTGATATCATAACGTGTAATTAGGTTTGCTGCCAGGTTTTCAATATGCCGGGAGATATGTTTTTCCTGTTTTACCTGCTGGTAATTATAAAGCCCTTTTATCGTAAAGCCAATAGCCCTGGGGGATAATACCCCGGCGATCCAGGGATCACATTTAAGCATGCATAGCAAAGCCTTATTTGTGATTTCCGTTGGCAACAGATTCTGCAAGGAGATTACGGTCCCTAAAGCCCAGACAGCACGGGCATTGGAATCTTCTAAATTAACGTAATCGTTTTTGATATGGATTTGATCAAATTCATCTATATAATTTACAAACGTACCTTGAGGAGTTTGACAACGTTCAATGAAATTCATGTAGATATTTATGTTGTTGAGAACCTTGGTGTCCCGGAATGTTTCAAAATGCATGCATAGGGCAATCAGTGCCCGGGCATTGTCATCTAATGTATAGCCTGAACTTATATCCGGAATACAGATTTTCGAAAACTGGATCATTCCCCTATCTGTAGTAAGCTTATTAAAATGTCTCAACTTTATTGGTGGATAATTATATATGATTTGGTCGTTGATTTTAAGGAGCTTATGATAGAGTTTTACGTGCCGTGTAGCGATATTTTCCCAGGAGGCGACACTGGTAGTTTGAAAAGCATTTAAACTCATTCGTTCCCGAAGCTTTTTATTTGAAAGCAATTTTAAACCTGCATTTGCCAATTGTTTGGAATCACCAATATTTATTATATACCCCAGATCTTTGGAGAGTATTTCCCGGGTGTGGGGAATAGAAGTGGCAATAATTGGGCAGGCACAGCTCATAGCATATGCAAAGGTCCCGCTCACGGCCTGATTGGGATCTTTTGATGTGAATAAATAAATATCGGTAGCTTGTAAAAGTTCCAGCAATTCCTGAAGTTCTAAATACCTGTCAATAAACATCACATAGTCTGAAATCCCAAGGACGTTAACAAGCTCTTCAAGATATTCCCGGTATTGATCCCTGCCATTTTGAATATTGTTTGGATGGGTTTTTCCAATGATTAGATAAAAGACATCCGGAAATTTTTCAACCAGCTCCGGAAGCGCATATAAGGCCGTTTCAATGCTTTTACCGGCGCTAAGCAGGCCAAAGGTAGAAAGCAGTATTTTCCCGGAAAATCCATATTTTTCTTTTAATTTATCGCCTTCGGCCCATTTTACAAGGTGGGTACCATGTGGGATATATTCTATCATTTCCGGACCTACATCATATTCTTCATGAAGGATCTCTGCAGATCTATGCGTCATTACTGTAATAGCTATGGCATGAGACGCCAAACTTTTTACGATCGCTTTCAATTCTTCATTTGGATTGGACAATACGGTATGAAATGTAAATACTACCGGTTTGTTGATCACATTCAGGAAATCAAATAAATAATCCCCATAGGAACCACCAAACAATCCAAATTCATGTTGAATATGAATTAATTTTATAGTGTTGTCCAGGTTTACCTCCTGAGCGATTTTCGTGTACTCTTCACGCACAGCCGGATTCAGGACATATTCTGCAGTAGAGCTGGTTTGTCCTCCTTTTTTTAGATCGCATTTAACACAGGTAAAGGCCTGGCTGAATTTCAGGGAAACAGCATTTATAACATCGGTTGTAAAAGTCGCAATTCCGCATTCCGTTGGTGGAAAACTGGACATAAATAATATTCTGGAGTTTTTGTTTTTGCCGTTCATTTCATTTCATTTTTAAGTTCATTTAGCAGGGTATTTATATTCATCGAGGCTACTGCAATCCGGAGGTCGGCTGCACCATAATAGATGTAAAGTTCTTCATCGAACAAAACGCTTCCTGTTGGGAATACGACATTGTTCACCATTCCTTCTTCTTCCTCCGGAAGGCTGGGTTCAAATAAGGGTTTTTTTAGATGCGCCAATACTTTGCAAGGATTATCGATGTCCAATAACGCCGCCGCCGCATGGTAAATCATCCCGGTTTTCGTTGCCTGTGCCGCGTGATAGATCAATAGCCAGCCATCATCGGTTTCAATTGGGGGGCATCCGGCTCCAATATGACCTCTTTCATAAGAAAATGAGGGATGGAGAACGATGTGCTTTTTTAGGTTGGAAATATAATCGCTCCAGTATGCTTCCGTCAGTTCTTTGGGATCTTCATAGTATGCAATTTGAATAGAGGGGTACAAGCGATGTAAAAAGGCGAATTTTCCATGGACTTTTCGAGGAAAGAAAACAAGGTTTTTATCCCACACATAGAGTGTTGTGTTCAAAAGCTTTGAAAGCTTATATTTTTCAAAAAGATCATAAAATGTTAAATGTTTATCGCTTATGTCCCCTAAATTCTGACGTATAAGAAGGCTGTATTCATCATAAGTGAATCTGGGAGTGATAATCCCATGGCGTTCAAATTTTTTCAGGTCTTGGGAGGTAGCATAGGAACCGGCAACATTTACACCATCATAGGCCGAATAGGTCAAATAATAGGTGCCTTCTATTTTTGTTATTCGTGGGTCTTCGATTCCGTGAGATTCGTTGTTGTTCCCCGGGGACATTATAGGTTCTGTAGACCGCTCGATCACTTCTGTTGGACCCTTTAATTTACAGTAACCCAGGGTGGAGAAATTTCCTTCACTCACAGCCCTGTAAAAAAGATGCACAAATTCGCCTTCCCTTATGGCAGCGGGATTGAATACCCCTTCGTTCTCAAAAACATGCGCTGTCTTACTAAGAATTATTCCGTGCTTTTTTACAAATGGATACATTATTTATCGAAAATTTTCTTTTTCAATTTGACCTAAAAAAGAAATTAATCCTATGATATATATCAAGTTA
>JAWOHC010000413.1:0-8680 GCA_046496275.1 Gillisia sp. | reverse complement strand
TCGAATATGGCAGAAGTGCCTTTGTCCAGTCCGCTGTAATAATCGTTGTTTCTAAATTCGGGCAGGATGATATTCTCAATGATATCTTTGGTTCTGGCATCGGTTAAATATTCTTCCAGCCCGTAACCGGTGGTAATCCATATCTTTCGGTCTTTTTGAGATATTAGAATCAACAGGCCATTATCTTCTTTTCCCTGGCCAATTCCCCATTCCTGAGCCCATTCCGGAGCATAGAGACCAATATATTCCCCTTCCAGGGATTCTATGGTGGCTATTACTATTTGGGTAGAAGTAGAATCTGCGTACTGTATAAGTTTTTGTTCCAGCCTTTGTTTATCAGCAGCCGATAGAATATTGGCTTCATCATAAACGCTTGTTTGTAAAGCTGGTTTGGGAGGAATATCCCTTTGTGCAAATCCAGACAAAGAAAAGGCTGCTATTAATAGAAATGTAACCAGAAAGTTCCTTTTGAATTGTAGCATTTATTCCTTTGAAATATTATTGGGAAGTTCGTTTCTATTGCCTTCACTCCAGGGGAAATGAGTTTGTAATTGTCCACCGGCTTTTAGAATACCATCTATGAGTCCCTGTTTAAAATTGCCGGCCTTAAATTGAGCAACTATGGCATCCTTGGTGCTTTCCCAAAAATCTGCAGGGACTACATCATTGATCCCTTTGTCTCCGTAGATCACAAAATCCCGGTCTTCTACCGCAACATAAATCAATACTCCATTATCCAGTTTGGTATTGTCCATTTTCAAAAGGTGGAATACTTCCATAGCACGTTCAAAAATATCCTGATCTCCGTGAGTTTTTTCTATATGAACCCTGATTTCCCCTGAAGTAGATTTTTCAGCCATTCTTATGGCCTCAACAACTTCCTCTTCTTCTTTTTTGGATAAGAAATCTTCAACTTTGCTCATAACTGCTCTTTTTTCTTTTAAAAATCGAAATCTACATGGGGAGCATCCTCAGAACCTGCGTCGGCTTCAAATCGTATCATTTGGTCGAATCCAAACCATCCAGCAAAAACAGAATTAGGGAAAGTTCTTATGTAGGTATTATAATCTGTAACTGCTTCATTATACCTGTTTCGGGCTACATTTATGCGGTTCTCGGTCCCTTCCAATTGTGATTGTAATTGAAGGAAGTTTTGATTTGCTTTAATATCCGGATAGCGCTCCACGGTAACCAACAACCTGGATAGGGCAGAAGAAACCTCGCCCTGTGCTTGTTGGAATTGCTGCATTTGTTCCGGGGTGATGTTGGAAGGATCTATCGTAATACCGGTAGCTTTTGATCTTGCTTCAATGACATCGGTAAGCGTACCTCTTTCAAAATCTGCAGCACCCTGAACGGTTTTCACTAAATTGGTGATGAGATCATTTCTTCGCTGGTACGAGCTTTCCACATTAGACCACGTCAACCTGGCATTTTCCTGCTTGGTGATAGCGGTATTATTGAATCCTACCGTAAGACTGTAAATAATGATCCCTAACACAGCGATCGCGATTACGGGAATAAGCCATTTTTTCATTTTATAACTGGTTTTTTATATTGGTTAGTTCAGCTTTAACACTTTGCAGTTTCCGAATAATTTCAAAGTTAGTAAGCGTTTTTTTCTTTTCCTCCTTTAAATGGATTTTCGCGCCTTCCAGCGTAAAACCGCGTTCCTTCACAAGGTGAAAGATGAGTTCCAGGTTTTTGATATCCTGAGGGGTAAACAAGCGATTGCCTTTGGCGTTCTTTTTGGGCTTTAAAGCATCAAATTCCTTTTCCCAGAAGCGAATAAGCGATGTATTCACGCCAAAAGCCTCGGCTACCTCACCAATTGCATAATATCGTTTTTCGGGAAGATCTATATACATTAATCCAGAGATTGGTTTTCCTGTTGTGATATCTTCAGTACTTCATCAAACTCTTCAGGAGAAAGGTTTCCGTAGTAAAAGTTGATAGGATTGATACGGTCGTCATCTTTAAAGATTTCATAATGAAGATGGGGAGCTTCAGATCTCCCTGTACTACCCACAAAACCTATCACATCGCCACGTTTAACTCTTTGACCTACGCGCACGTTATATTTATATAGATGGGCATAAAGACTGGTATATCCATATCCATGATCTATCCGGATGTGATTTCCATATCCGGTAGACTGGTTATCTGCACGTTCAATTCTCCCATTTCCTGTAGCATATACCGGAGTACCGCGGGGCGCGGTAAAATCCATGCCGTAATGGAATTTTTTCACTTTGGTAAATGGGTCGCTTCTCCAACCATAACCGGAGGCGATCCTTTTTAAATTTTCATTCTTTACCGGTTGAATTGCAGGAATGGAAGCTAATAAATTTTCCTTTTCTTTTGCAAGGACGGCGATTTCATCCAGGGATTTGGACTGAACCACTATTTGTTTGGAAAGAATATCCATTCTTTTATTGGTTTCAGTGATGATTTTGGAATTTTCATATCCTTCCAGGTTTCTGTATCTGTTGATACCTCCAAATCCTGCTTTCCTTTGTTCTTCAGGGATAGGATTTGCTTCAAAATACAGCCTGTAAATATTATTATCCCTATCCTCTACATTGGTAAGTACATCCTGGATTTGATCCATTTTTTTATTGAGCATTCCGTATTGAAGTTGCATGTTTTCCAGCTCCCGTTTCAGTACTTTTTCCTTTGGAGTTTCAATAAGGGGGATATTCAGGTAGATTACCAATAGGACAAAACCTGCCAGGAAAGTCCCAAGGATACCCAGGAATACAATTCCCAGGCTTCGGCCTTTCTTTTGCTCGATTTTTTGGTAAGAAAGCGTGTCGCTATCGTAATAATATTTAACCTTCGCCATAAATTAAAAATATACTATTTTTGCTTCTTTAAACCTGTGCAAAAACCTTGCAGAAGTTTAAGGGAAACGAACAAATATAAAAATTGTTTTCTCAACCTACACAATTTAATAATTTTTAGACCTTTTCCGGGCATATAAAACAACCATTAGGATAAATTCTCACAGTAAAATGATTAATTGGATGTTACATATGCCCGCTAAAACAATATAATAAATCTATGAAATCTCAAGAGATACGATCTACATACCTCGAATTTTTTAAATCCAAATCACACATAATTGTTCCATCTGCTCCCATGGTTATTAAGGATGATCCCAGCCTTATGTTTACCAATGCAGGAATGAACCAATTTAAGGAATATTTTTTAGGTAATACTACACCAAAATTTTCCAGGGCAACCGATACCCAAAAATGTTTGCGGGTAAGCGGTAAACATAATGATTTGGAAGAAGTGGGGATGGATACGTATCACCATACCATGTTTGAAATGTTGGGGAACTGGAGTTTTGGTAATCCTGAAGGAAAACAGATTAACGGAGTTGGAGGGTATTTTAAGAAAGAAGCCATTCATTGGGCATGGGAGTTGCTCACAGAAGTTTTTAAGATAGATAAAAGCATTTTATATGTTTCGGTTTTTGAAGGAAGCGAGGATGATAACCTGGAAATGGACCGGGAAGCGCTGGATCTTTGGAAAGCAATAGTTCCGGAAGAGCGTATTATTTATGGTAATAAAAAGGATAATTTCTGGGAAATGGGCGATCAGGGTCCATGCGGGCCAAGTTCAGAAATTCACGTTGATATACGATCGGATGCTGAAAAAGCGAGAGTTCCGGGAAGGGATCTGGTAAATGCAGACCATCCGCAGGTAGTAGAGATATGGAATTTGGTTTTTATAGAATTTAACAGAAAAGCGGATGCTTCTCTTGAAAAACTACCTGCAAGACATGTTGATACGGGAATGGGCTTTGAGCGCTTGTGTATGGTTTTACAGGATAAAAAATCCAATTACGATACCGATGTTTTTACTCCTATCATTCAGCAAATTGAAAAAGTAACCAAGTCACAGTACGGGAAAAATGACAAAACCGATATTGCAATTCGTGTAATTGCAGATCATGTTAGGGCTGTAACCTTCTCTATCGCCGATGGGCAATTGCCAAGCAATACCGGAGCTGGATATGTTATAAGAAGAATCTTACGAAGGGCTATTCGTTATGGATTCACATTTTTGGACACAAAAGAGCCTTTTATTTATAAACTTGTAGCATCGCTAAGCTCCCAAATGGGGGAGTCGTTTCCAGAGCTGAAGTCTCAAAAGACACTGTGCGAAAATGTGATCCGGGAAGAAGAGCAATCCTTTTTAAGAACACTTGATCAGGGGCTTGTTCTACTCGATAATATTATTGAGGTTACCCCGGGACAAACCGTTTCCGGAAAAAAGGCATTTGAATTATATGATACGTTTGGCTTCCCAATAGATCTTACTGCACTTATTCTAAGGGAACGTGGATATTATCTTGATGAAAAGGAATTTGATGTTGAATTGCAAAAGCAAAAAGTAAGATCCCGCGCAGCATCTGTTGTTATCTCCGGGGACTGGCAAATTCTTGGCAAGGAGGAAGAAGTTCCTTTTGTGGGATATGATGAAATGGAAGCGGAAGTGAAAATCACCCGAATCCGAAAGGTGGAAAGCAAAAAAGATGGGGAACTGTATCAGTTGGTGTTTGATAAAACTCCCTTTTATCCCGAAGGGGGAGGGCAGGTAGGAGATAAAGGTTTTCTAATACTTCCCGATGAGAAAATTATTAAGATTCTTGATACCAGAAAGGAAAACAACCTGATTATTCATTTTACCAAAAAATTACCTTCAGATACTTCTGCAATCTTAAAAGTAAGGGTAAATAGAACAAAGCGACTTCAAACTCAGGCAAATCACTCTGCCACACATTTATTGCACCAGGGATTAAGAATGTTCCTAGGAGCTCATGTGGAGCAAAAAGGTTCTATGGTAAGCGATGCTTATTTAAGATTTGACTTTTCTCATTTCAGCAAACTTACTTCTGAAGAATTAAAACAGGTGGAGGATTTTGTGAATGACAGGATTCGGGAGCAACTACCGCTTATGGAACAACGAAATTTGGCCTTTCAGGAAGCACTGGATCAGGGAGCTATTGCCTTATTTGGTGAGAAATATGGAGATTCGGTACGAGCGATAAAATTTGGGGACTCCATGGAGCTTTGTGGGGGAACTCATGTTCAAAATACCGGTGAAATCTGGTTTTTCAAAATTATTTCAGAAGGTGCTGTTGCAGCTGGTATAAGAAGAATTGAAGCTATTACCGGAGATGCCGTAAAGGAATATTTTACAGAACAAACTGAGTCATTAAATAAGATTAAGGCTGAATTAAAAAACGCCAGCGATCCCGTAAAAGCGATTGTTTCATTACAGCATGAAAATGCCAACCTTAAAAAGCAGGTAGAATCTTTAATGCGGGCCAAAGCGAGCAACCTTAAAGCTGAACTGCAAGAGGAATTAACCGAGGTGAATGGGGTTTTGTTCCTTGCTAAAAAAGTGGATATCGATGCAGGAGGGATTAAAGATCTTGCTTTTCAATTAGGGGAAAAAACAAACAACCTGTTTTTATTACTGGCATCAGAACAGGATGGGAAAGCGGTGCTTTCCTGCTATATTTCCAAAGAGCTCGTAGCAGAAAAAGGATTGAATGCGGGAAAAGTGGTAAAGGATCTAGGGAAATACATCCAGGGGGGTGGTGGTGGTCAGCCATTTTTTGCCACGGCAGGCGGGAAAGATCCATCCGGAATTCAGGAAGCTTTAGATAAGGCAAAATCTTTTTTAGATTAAAATAGAACAAAACCACCATGTCCTCTGAAATAGGATTTTTTGGCTCAATTAAATTATCATGCAGTTTAGAACCCAGTTTTCCATAGATTCCCAGGAACCAAAAATAGATCATACTTCCAGGATCTTTTTGACCGGATCTTGTTTTGTGGAAAACATTGGCGCAAAACTGGATTATTATAAATTTAAAAATCTTCAGAATCCTTTCGGGATATTATTTCACCCGGCAGCGATTGAAAAATTTATCACCCATGCTGTAAACGATAAGCAATACAGTGCTGAGGATATCTTTTTTCATAATGAGCGCTGGCATTGTTTTGATGCGCATTCTGCCCTTAGCGATCCAGATCACGAAGCGTTGCTGAAAACTCTCAACAGGGGCCTTAAAAAGACGCAGGAGTATCTTAAGGAAGCCACACACGTGATCATAACTCTTGGCACGTCATGGGTTTATAGAGATCTGAATTCCGATGATACCGTTGCAAACTGTCATAAACTTCCGCAGAAAAATTTTTCCAAAGAGATTACCGGAGTAGATCAAATTTACAATCACTTAAAATCGACGATTTCGGTAATTAAGAGTTTAAACGCTAAGGCAGGAATTGTATTCACTATTTCACCCGTACGTCACATTAAGGACGGCGTAGTTCAAAACCAGCGCGGTAAAGCACACTTGATTGCGGCTTTACATAAAGTAATGGACGAACAGGATGAAAAGGAGTTGGTAAGATATTTTCCGGCTTATGAATTAATGATGGACGATTTAAGGGATTACAGGTTCTACAGCGAAGATATGTTACATCCCAATGATACCGCTATTGACTATATATGGCAGAAATTTGTTGATTCCCGGATTTCCCTTGCAAGCATTCCTCTTTTAAAACAAATTGAATCCATTCAAAAAAGTTTGAAACACAGGGCTTTTAACAGTGACTCTGAATCTCATAAAAATTTTCAAATCTCCCTTGAAAAAAAGATTAGTCAACTTCAAAAAATATATCCTGGCCTTGATTTTTAATTCTTCATCGAGGGGTAAATATGAATTCCAGGATGTTTTGTTTAGCAATTGACTATAAAAAATTGTTTTATAGTAGTTTATGTTTTTTTTAGTTAATAATTCTCCAGGTTCCACATTTTTTGGGTTGCTAGTTTGAAGCTAGATACTTTTTATTACTCTTAAAATTCAGGTTTATTTTTTTTTACAAATATTTACAAGTCAGACATTTATGATTAAAGGTGTATGGAATTATCTCATTAATCATATTTTGATTCATATATTTATTTTAATCTTAATTTGGATTTATTAACAGATTGTTGATAAGTTAACTGTAAAATCGAATAAAACAGTAAAACATAATCAATTAAATATGTTTCACTGTGGATTCTTCATTATTATTGGTTTTTTTTTAATTTTGAATTTTTCAATATATCTGCCAATAAGCTATAATATTCTCTATAAATTTGTGAAATTATTTTTAAATCATGATCAATAAGTGTCATAAATACAATTATATATTTTAAAAAAAGCGTGAAACTTTTCTTGGAATTGAAATTTTTTTTTGTACTTTTAACTTTGTTATGAAACTATAAGCAAAATCAATTTGTTGTATTTGATTAAAAGTCATAACAAAGTTTCTAAAATTTGTTGGGGTAGATTTTAGAAAAAAAAACAAATGGACGGGTGGGGCCGTCCATTTGTGCGTTATAGAATTAAGGTTTTCTTCAATTTCTTTTTCACTTCCAGCTATTATTGAATTTGTATATTTGTTCAAAATTTGAACTATGCGGAGGATCCTTCCTGTTGTTCTTTTGGGCTTGGTTGTCTTTTTTGCCTGGAAGTATTTTGAAAATAAAAGTATGGAAAGGGATAGGCTTGAGGAAAGTACGGATCTCATCCAGAAACAGATAAAAAATGTTGGAAAGCTGGTGGTTACAGAAGGTAATTTTGCCCAGGTATTTTCTTACAATGACTCTAAAAAATTTTATCTGGATATTTTTTCAGCACGAAAAAAGGCTCTTATCATCGTTAATGCAGATGTTACTGTGGCTTACGATTTAAGCAAACTCGAAACTCGGGTTAATCCAGAGACCAAAACGGTCACCATTACTTATATTCCGGAGGAGGAGATCTCCATTAATCCTAATATTCAGTATTACGATGTTACCCAGGATTATTTAAACCAGTTTGAAGCCAAGGATTACAATAAAATTCAGGAACGTATTAAAAAATCGTTAATGGGTAAGATTGAAAATTCCTCATTAAAAACCAATGCAAAAAACCGACTGATAAGCGAGCTTCAAAAAATCTATATACTTACCAATTCTATGGGTTGGAAACTTGAATATAACGGGAATGAGATCAAAAGCCCGGACGCCATGGACGTTTTTAAATTTTAATCAATAATGTTTGGTAAAGAATCAAGACCGTTCCGCCTATGGCATAACTGCAAGAATCAAGAACAAAGACTTGGTTTCAATTAACTGATAAGCATTTAGTTATATTCCAATTTTTTCAGAACACTTTAATTATAAGTTTATTTAAAAAAAATTATAAAAGCATGGTCTGTTTTTATAAATCTCCTTGGAATGGCTGCTGGAGGTGAGCTTTCAGCTTTAACAAAAATGTATACCGGAATGAATATTAATATTTTCAGCAAATTAAATAGGTCCTTACTTTGAAATATTGACTTGCTTAAAATATTAATGGGTTAGTAGTTTTGACTCTATCATTTCAATCCCGCCATCTATTAAATGGGCTATTTCAGGCCGTGAAACTTTAACCATATTAAGGTGTTCCTTGATTTCTGTTGCAAATTTTGGATCCCTGTCTACTACCAATTCGTAAACTTCTATTGAAAGCAGCCAGTCTTTTGGGTGGTATTTTTTCGCAATATCAAAAGCAGCTTGCAGGGAGAACTTTGTGTTTTCGCCATTTCTGATATTTCTAACCGACTCATATAAAGATTCCAATTCT
>JAWOHC010000404.1:0-2771 GCA_046496275.1 Gillisia sp. | reverse complement strand
GCATCGTCTTTTGGTAATTTTTCAAGAATTTCTGTATCGAATATAAAAATGGGCAATACCGGAAAATCGCTTTTTAGCGCCTCCAGAAAGCCCACATTATCATCCAATCTTAAATCTCTTCTAAACCAGAATACCGATACTTTTTCACTCATTAATTTAAATTTAAAGTAGAAAGACCACCGTCCATTCCCAGAACCTGTCCAGTCATCCAGCTGCTTTTTTCTGAAAGTAAAAATACTACCAAATTAGCGATATCCTGAGCTTCTCCAACGCGTTTTAAGGGATGACGTTCATCCATCTTTTTCTTTTTTTCCTCGTTGGAAAGCAATTTTTCAGCCAGTGGCGTATTGGTGAGGGAAGGGGCGATCACATTTACCCTGAAGCTCGGGGCAAATTCTGCAGCCAAAGCCTTTGAAAAACCCTCTATGGCTCCTTTTGCGGCTGCAACACTGGTGTGAAAAGGCATTCCAACCTTTACGGCAACCGTGCTAAAAAACACCAGGCTCGCCTGATCAGAATTTTTCAACTTCGGCAATAATCCCTGAACAACTTTTACCAGGGACATAAAATTAAGGTTCATCTCTTCCTGAAATGCCTCGGGTTTCAGCATTTTGAACGGTTTTAAATTAATACTTCCGGGGAAGTATACCAAACCATCTATGGTATCGGGAAGATCCAGGTCTTCGACCTTATCTTTTGTCACATCAAACTCAAGATGCGTAACATTCAAATCGGCTAATTGCTCTGAAGTCCGGGATGCGATAAATACATTATGGTCTTCAGCAAGATTTTTGGCTGTTTCCAACCCTATTCCGTGGGAACCTCCAATCAAGACTATATTTTTTTTCATGGCTATTTTCTAATTAAATTTAAAATGTTTATTTCGGGGTTTCGGATTTAAGATCCTTAGAGGAATATTCGCCAAATAAAGCAGTTAATTTTTTCCTGCGGTAATTGAAGATTTCCTTAAGCTTTGGAGCAACCAGTAAGGGATGTGCCAGCTGACCTAAAAATCCCAAAGGCAATTTATAATCTACAATATCCTCCATTTCAACTCCACCTTCAATAGGATGGATAAAATGTTTGTGATGCCAAAGTGCGTAAGGTCCAAACCGCTGTTCGTCCACAAAATATTCACCTTCCTTTACCTGGGTTATCTCTGTCACCCATTTGGTTTTTACACCTGCAATGGGCGTTACTATATATTGAATAAGTTGCCCGGGATACATAGCCCTGTCTGCTCCGGAAAGTATATTAAAACCCATGTATTCCGGGGTGATGATCTTTAAATTTTTAGGATCTGATAAAAATTCCCAGGCCTCTTTAACACTTATGGGAAGTTTTTGTTTGGTATGAAGCGTGTATATTTTCATGTCTATTTAATTACACTACAAATCTAAAGCTTATTTTGTTTAATTTAAGCAATAAATAGTTAAACAAAAATTAATTTTAAGCCTGAAAAAATTGGCTGATAAAACCCTCAATTATGTATCTTTGAGAAAACAAACGTATTATTTATGAAAAAACTATTATTTTTTTTATGTACAGGAATGTTCATGCTTGGAGCAAGCGCCCAAATTCAGGCGCCACAACCAAGTCCCTTTTCTAAACTTGAGCAAAAAGTTGGACTTACCGATGTTACCATCGAGTATTCAAGACCCGGCGTACGTGATCGTGCGATCTTTGGAAATTTGGTTCCGTTTGGTGAAGTTTGGCGCACCGGAGCAAACGAAAACACCAAAATCACTTTTAGCGATGACGTTGAAATAGGGGGGAAGTCTTTAAAAAAGGGAACCTATGCCTTATTCACTAAACCTGGAAAAGATTCCTGGGAAGTGATGTTCTATTCTGATGCGACCAATTGGGGAGCTCCTGCAAACTGGGACGATAGCAAAGTGGCTCTTACCGCTACTGCTGAAGTTTCTGAACTTCCTTTTGCTATGGAAACCTTCTCCATCTTTTTGAACGATTTAAAAAATGATGCTGCAGTATTAAGCATTGTTTGGGAAAACACCGTGGCATCACTGCCAATTAAATTCCCAACGCATTCCAAAACACTTGCCAGCATTGAAAAAGTGATGAATGGACCCTCTGCCAATGATTATTTTGCTGCCGGTTCCTATTATCACGATGCAAAAGTTGACAATAAGAAGGCTTTGGAATGGGTTAATAAAGCAATTGAAATGCAGGATGGTGATGCTCCTTTCTGGATATTACGCAGAAAATCTTTAATTGAAGCCGATCTTGGTATGACTAAAGAGGCTATTGCAACTGCAAAACGTTCATTGGCTTTGGCTGAAAAAGCAGGAAATGCCGATTATGTTAAGATGAATAAGGATTCCCTTAAAGAATGGGGAGCGAATTGAAAAAATTCAAAGTTCAAAAGTAAAAAGGCTCTCTTTAATTAAGGGGGCTTTTTTTATGAAGTTAGAAGAAGGTTATTATTTGCTAAATGAAGCGAATGTTTTGGACTGGTAAAAATATTGATCAATTTGAAAAGAAGAATATTTTTTCTCCACTCCCTGGTAATTAATAAAAATCCCAAATTTGAGGTTTTTAATAATTAACATATAAAAGCAATATCCTGCATACTATTGTTTTTGAGTACACGAGATGTTAATAGTGAGATATGGCGCCCTTTCAGGGCATTTTGTCATGGCTGAGTTCCTTCATCTCGCTTCACGGGATGTTAGTGTATTATGCCCCTCCAGGGCTTTGATATTTTGACTTTTCCGTTTCATCCCGCTTAATGTGACGATAGTATTTCTTAT
>JAWOHC010000391.1:0-3878 GCA_046496275.1 Gillisia sp. | reverse complement strand
AGTGATAATTTAATCTAAGGTTAACATCAATAAAAACTATTTATAACAATCGCACCTCATTCTTTGTAATCCAGCCCTGAGCTCCGCTTGATAACTCAAGCTTAATCCAATCCTGAAATGTCTCTAAAACTTTTAGTTTTGTACCTTCATGCAAGAGAAATAACTCATCACTTCTAAGATTAGGCTCACTCCTCACTGGAACCTCTTCAGCAAATATGATGGCATATTGACTGTTTTGAATCGATGCCTGCTGCTGATATGCAAAACCTACGGAGCCTATAGAAACTATTAGAAAGAGGATTGAAACACCAAAAAAGAGTCTTTTAAATTTAGTTCCGGCACTAAAATAATACAGCAGGAAAAAAATCGCAAAAATCACAGAACATATTATTGCCATCCAGGCCCAACCGTCAAAACTAAGTTTGGAAATAGTATTTTTAACCATTTTGGCTAGCCCTGTTTCAGGTACTTCTTCAATATCGTCAATAACCATTTTCCTTGCGAATTCAAGGTTGTTCCTTATATCCTCATCCTTAGGCTTTAGCTGAAGTGCTTTTTCATAATAATAAACACTTGGTGCAATATTATTTAATTTATAATGCGTATTGGCCAGATTGAAGTACAATGCCGCTGAAGTTTCTCCATTGCTGAGAATTTGTTGATAATTCTCCAATGCTTCCTGATAATTCCCCTCATTATAATCAGCATTCGCCTTCTCAAATAATGCTTCGTTTTGAGCCATTAGCGGGATACAGCATAGCATTAAAAAATAAAAGAATAAGCTTTTCATAAATAGTTATTTATCGTTTTTTATTGGTCTTATGTAATTCGCATCTCTTAATTGGTGTTTGTACCGGGTTTCCGTTATGCTCATTTCATATATTATAACTGTTTATCTAAAGCTGAAATTGTAGTCGCGGCCTTTTCGTAATCCTCGCGCATAGCATCACTTGAAGCAGGGGTATAACGTGCAAATTCACAACTTTTAAGGAGTGATGTAAACTCCATAATAGCTGGTTTATCCACCTTTCCTTCTTCCAAAAGGCTTATGATCTTCTCCTTGCTCATATCTGAGGTCTGTATATGCAGCTTGGCTTTAAGGTAATTGTGCAGGGCCCTTTCTAAAGCAATATAAAAGGCTGTTTGATCGCCAAGGTTCTTTTTTGCTTCTGAAAGATATTTCCGTGCGAGTTTATTCGCTCTTTTAATTCTGTTTCCAGCAACATCATTTGCCAGTTCTGTTCGTTTTTTACCTAACACAATACCCAAAACAACAAGAAGAAATGGGGAGAGGTATAGGGCCCAAAAAGACCAAGTTCCAAAAAAGCTGCCGGAACCAACAGGATGCAGGCCGGGATTTAATTTTATATACTTAAATTGATTTTCCACGATCCCCACCGGTTGTTTCACTCCGGTCACCGAGCCTCCGGATGCCATAGAACTTCCTGCAGGAGCGGCGGAAACATCCAGAAGGATCTCGCTGGAAGTAATGGTTTTGTAACTTTTACTGGCCACATCAAAATAAGAGAAGCTAAGTCCGGGAATTGGGAATTTACCTTTTTGAGCAGGAACAATGGTATAATTATGAGATACACTTCCCTGGGTTCCATTAAGATCTGTTCGAACATTTTCACTGCGTTCCGGCTCATATTTTTCAAGCGAAGCTGGCACCTGCAATTCCGGAAGTTCAAATAGTTTTAAATTTCCATTACCGCTTACCTCAACCATTACATTTAAAGATTCAGTTGCGGCAAGTTCTGTTTTACCGGGTATTACCTTAAAATCAAATTTTCCAACTGCTCCTGTAAACCCTGCCGGTTTATTAGCTTCTGGCAAGGCTTTCACATTAATTGTCCTTTTCCCGGCTGCAACGGTCTTATCGATGGTTTCATAAAGTCTACCTCCAAAAATATCCCTTCGGTTACTTGGAACATCCACAGAGACCGAAAGCGTTAAAGGTTCGATATCCAGTTCTCCAGTTTTTTGAGGGTATAAAATTGTTTTTCGAAGTATCACAAACCTGTAGGGTTCTCCCTGATATTCTCCATTTTCTATTTTAAGCTGGCGAATATCGATGTTCTGACTCCAAAAATCGCTGTAAACCGGATTATCCAATTCTCTCCAGTTGCTCACGCTAACCCTGGGGCTCACAAAAAGTTTGTAAACTATTGTTATGGCTTCATTGAGAAACGGATTGGAATTTGATATTTCTGCCACCAAATGCAGATTCTCTGATGCAACAAAATCAGAATTGTTTCCATCGGTAGGTTGATCCACCGCAGCGGTAACTTCCACCTGGACCGGGGAAGTTTTGTAGGTTGTCCCGTCAATGGTAATCTCTGCCTGTCCTATCGTGAATTTCCCCCTGGAAGTTGGTGCCAAAAAATAACTGTAGGTTTTTGAATAGGATCGCTTCCCGTTGACCCAGCTGTTACTTACTGCCTGGTTTGGGCCACCAACGACCGTAAATCCGCTAAAAGAGGGCGCTTTAAAATTATCGCCATCCTGATTCATTTCAAAGTCAACGCGAAGACGTTCATTCATCCCCAGTTTCTTTTTGCTAACCTCGGCAACAAATTTCACCTGGGCAAACCCCATGCCGGAGATAAATAAAAAAAATGATACTATGAATATTCTTAAATTCATTCCTAATTAAACTTATTAATTGAAGCTTTCCCTGATTGTTTTACTATCCTCACAATTACCAGTCCTTTCCAGTCCTGGTTTTAGCTCCCTGCGACTTTTGCGCATTTATTTTATCCTGAACCTTTTTCTCTTCATTGTTCATCGCTTCCAGCAAATTTTTTATTTGCTGTGGAGATAATTGTCCAGGTTGAGGCTGTGGTTGTTGAGGTTGTTCCTGCTCCCCATCCTTTCCTTCGTCTTTCTTCTGATCTTTAGGATCTCCATTTTCATCCTCTTTTTCAGGCTCCTTTTGAGAATCATCCTCCTTATCGCCGCCCTGGTCTTCTTTATCTTCTCCATCTTTTTTATCCTGATCTTTTTCTCCTTCATCTCCACCACCGTCATCTTTTTCGTCGTCCTTTTTCTCTTCGTCTTTATCTTGTTGATCATCATCACCGCCGCCGCCATCTTTTTCCTCTTCTTCCAACATTTTCTTGGCTAAAGCCAGATTATAACGGGTTTCCTCATCTGATGGGTTATTTCTTAAAGCATCTTTATAAGCTTCTACCGCTCCTTTATAATTCTTTTGTTTCATAAAGGTATTCCCTAAATTATGGAAGGTCTTATGTTTGGCTTCCTTGGTTTCAGAAACTCCAGCAGCCTGTATATATCGCTGCGTTGCATTTCCCTGTTTTTCCTTACTATAATACATGTTTGCCATATTATACCGGGCAACTTCGCTGTCAGGATTTTTGGCAACCGCTTTTCTATAGGCAGCTTCTGCAGAAGCGAAATCATTTTCACCCAGCCTTTCCTCAGCCTCTTTTAAGTATTTATTTGTTTGCTTTTCTATTTTTTTTTGCTCCTCTTCCATAGTTTGGGAATAGGTAGTCCCGGAATATAAAAAGCCTGTACTTATAAATAAGTACATAAAAATTTTATATGTTTTTAATATGTTTTGCATATTCTTACTTGCTTCCTCTTTCATTAAAAAGGTTTAATTTTTTCACCCAGGCAGTTTTTCTTTCCAACATAAAAATATCTGTTAGCAGCAACAAAATTGCCAATCCTAAAAACCATTGGAACTGAGATTGATAATCTGCAAATTGTTTGGCTTCGAATTCAGTTTTATCCAATGTTTGAAGAAATTCTGCAACTTCTCCTGTCACTTCAGAAGTAACATTCCCCTGCATATACTTTCCGTTGGCAACATCGGCGATGTCTTTCAGGGTTTGATCACTCATCCTGGTAAT
>JAWOHC010000378.1:0-5667 GCA_046496275.1 Gillisia sp. | reverse complement strand
GAATTCTTCTGCTTCAGCCAATACCTCTTCCAGATCTTTATTCTGCAAAGCCGAAGGCAATTTTTCATGATACCAGGGAGCTGCAGCAAAATAGGGAAGCCTGTTTGGAATTTCAACAGGACCTTCACGGTTAACGCCCATTTCGGTAGGGGAAACCAGGATCACTCCGTTCAAGTACATCCACTGGCTGTTTTGCAATTCCAGAGCTAGACCAGAAACTCTGGTTGTTCCATAGCTTTCACCAATTAAATATTTTGGAGATAACCATCTGTTTTTTCGGGTGACAAAGGTATTTAACCATCCGGCCAGGTATTTAATATCTGCCTGGACTCCAAAGAAATCTTTTCTATCCACTTTATCATCTCCCTTTTCTATCAATCTGGAATACCCGGTATTTACGGGATTTACATACACAATATCTGCGATGTCCAAAATCGAATAGGGATTTTCCTTTAAACCATAGGGCTGCACAGGGAATCCTTCATCATCGATCTTTAAAACCCGGGGACCTGTGTAGGCAATGTGCATCCAAACAGAAGCCGATCCTGGCCCTCCATTAAATGAGATCACCAAAGGTCGGTTTTCGGTGTTTTTGATATCGCTTCGTTTATAATAGGTGTAAAATAAACTCGCTACCGGTTTTCCGGCTTCATTCCATACTGGTTGAGTTCCTGTTTGTGCTGTGTAATTGATGTTTTTTCCATTGATGTTGACCGAATGATTTGTAACAACCATGGTGTCTACCGGGAGTTCTATTTTTTGGGCATAAAGACTAAGGGATGCTATACTGAAGATAAGTAGTGATAAAAATTTCATAGGTAGGTTTAAATTGAATTTTAAGATGATTTTAAGATTTGAAAAATAAGTTATTTTTTTTGATTGAAGCCTTCATCTTTAAAGATTATAATATAGCTAAGCAATATTCCTCCTATTGCGGCAATAAAAAAGAATATAATGGCCAATCCTGGATAGCCAAATATGATGAAGGAGGAGGGAACCCTCATTAGAAGGGAGGCCCCCAAGATCATGGCAGCTATTATCAGGCCCAGGGTAATCCGGTTTGCTATTTTTTGAAAACCATCTGTAAATCTTTTTTCATCGAAAGCATCTACTTTTATGCTGAATTCGTTTTTGGCTAAAGCTTCTGAAATTTTATTTAAACGTTCTGGAAGATTTTCGGTAAGTTTTTTGGTTTCCAGCGCGACAGAAAAAAGATTTTCAGGTTTTAATTCCTTGTACATCTTGGCTCGCATCAATTTATGAGCGTGGGTTTTAACTGCTTCCCGCAAATCGAACTCCGGCTCCAGAACTGCGATTATTTGGTCCATATTCAATAATATTTTCCCCAGGATATTTACTTCCACGGCGATGTGAATGCCATTATCTGCAGCTACCCGGTTCATCTGGATTAGCAATCTTCCTGTTTGCATATCCTTTGCCGTTTGGTCCTTACTATCCATTACCAGGTTACTGACGGTTTTTCTGAAATTTTTCACATCAGAAATCTCATCAACTTCACTCATATTCAGCAGTACATCGGCACAGGCTTCCCCGTCATCCTGGCTTAGCGCGATGAGCAATTGCAACAGTCTTTCCTGCATATTAGGGGTGAACTTTGCAACCATTCCCAAATCTATCAAGGCAATTTTATGGTCCCTGGTAAGATGGATATTTCCCGGGTGGGGATCGGCATGTACAAAGCCATCGGTGATTATTTGTTTTAGGTAAGCTTCTACAAGTTCATCCACCAAAGGACTTAAGTCATTTTCCAATTTTTTAAATGGTGATATGGAAGTGATCTTTTTTCCATCGATGAATTCCATGGTCAACACTTTGGAAGTTGAATAATCCGGAATGGGTTGAGGTACGGTAAGATGTTTGAATTCCTTTAAGTTCTCGCCAAGGTTTATTAAATTTTGAGCTTCTCTTAAATAATCGAGTTCCTGAAGTAGAATTCGGCGCAATTCGGCCAGTACATCATCAAATGCATATTTCCTTGCTACTTCGGTATGTTTTACAGAAAATTCTGCCAATTCCTTTAGGGTATCCAGATCATCCAGAAACTTTTTTCTAATCCCCGGTCGCTGAATTTTTACCGCGACAGGTTTTCCGGATCTCAAGGTTGCCTTATGAACCTGTCCTATTGAAGCACTTGCCAAAGGTTCTTCATCAAAAGAAGAAAAAGCTTTGGAGATCCTGATCCCTAATTCCTCTTCGATAATTTCTGAAACTTCAGCATAGGAAATTGAAGGAACGTCATCCTGAAGGGTAGCCAAAGCTTTTAAATAGTTATCAGGTAAAAGATCCGGACGCGTAGAAAGCAATTGACCAAGTTTTATGTAGGTTGGTCCCATTTGCTTAAGATCATCTACCAGCTCTTCCGGAGTTTGATCATAATCGGCTTCATCTTTTTCATCCTTATTTTCATCACTTAGCGCAGATGCCGCGGTTTGAGTGAATAATTCACTATTCCAGTATTTAAGCATAAAACCAAAAAACTTTTGGTATCTCAGTAAATTATCAGGTAATACAGACATCATTTTTGGATTAGGTTGTTTAATAACTAAAGGTATCTATTTAAAATTATTGAACAAATAGATTGTGATCCGGGAAAGAATCATTCTTAATTTTTAAGAAAAATTTAATATTTCAGGGTCATTGTGCGCTAAGGATGTTTCTGAGCGTTTAATTAATTGTTTTTATGGTTATATTTTATAACTTGCTGTTCGGAGTCCAAATTTCCGGTATCTAATCAATCCCTTCAATTGAAAAATATTCCCAGTTTTAATAATATAGTTAGCAAGGTTGAACTCAATCCTCGTAAACCTCTCTTTTCGAGTCTAAATAAGGACATTCCAGCCAGTATCGTAGTTTTTTTAGTTGCGCTTCCTCTTTGTCTAGGAATAGCACTCGCAAGTGGCGCGCCGCTGCTTTCAGGATTGATATCCGGAATTGTTGGAGGTATTGTGGTGGGAGGTGTAAGCATGTCTTCCGTAAGCGTAAGTGGTCCTGCTGCCAGTTTAACAGCTGTGGTTCTGGCTTCAATAGCCTCATTGGGAAGTTTTGAAGTTTTTTTGATGGCTGTGGTTTTGGGTGGGATCTTTCAGTTTATTTTAGGGATTCTTAAGTTTGGTCTTATCGCGGATTATATGCCCTCTAATATCATTAAAGGATTACTTGCCGCTATTGGAATTATCCTGATTATTGCACAACTCCCTTATGCTCTTGGAATTGAAGCCACCGAAGAAAGTTATATGGACCCAAGCCTTGGATTTTTAGTTCAGATGCAACCGGCATTTTGGAATTTTGTAGATTCCCTCACTGCAGGTGCACTTCTTATATCCGGACTATCCCTTGCGATTATGATATTTTGGGATAAATCTCCGCTAAAAAATTTCAAATTACTTCCACCTGCCCTGGTAGTGGTGATTTTAGGGGTTTTTCTGAATTTCATTTTTGAATATATCATGCCTTCTTTTCACCTAACTTCGGCACATTTGGTTAATATTCCAAAAATTGATCATTTTTCAGAGCTTCTCACTTTTCCTGATTTTTCATCCATAACCAATCCCGAAGTATGGGGAGTCGCTATAACCATTACTTTAATCGCTTCTATTGCCAGTTTACTTGCTATTGAAGCCGCAGATGAGATTGATCCCCATAAGCGAAAAACTCCCCCAAATAGAGAGTTGGTAGCGCAGGGATTAGGAAATACCATAGCGGGTCTTGTTGGAGGAATTCCCATAACATCCGTTATCGTAAGAAGTTCCGTGAATATAAACGCGGGGAATGAAACCAAATTATCTGCGATTTTACACGGTGTTTTTCTTTTGCTTAGTGTTTTGTTCCTCAGTTTTATTTTGAATCTTATTCCGCTTTCAAGTCTGGCGGCTATTTTACTGGTTATAGGGTATAAATTAGCTTCCTGGGAGGTAATCCGGTCTATGTTTAAAAAAGGATGGAATCAATTTATTCCTTTTGTGGTTACCGTAATCGCTATTATTTTTACCGATTTGCTTATTGGAATTTTTATAGGAAGCCTGGTAAGTATCTTCTTTTTGCTTCGCAGCAATTATCACAATGCCTTTTTTATAGAGAACACTAAAATTTTTAAAGGTGAAACCATCCGTTTAGAATTATCAAATGAGGTGTCCTTTTTTAATAAAGCTTCTATAAAAAACACCCTTTGGAATGTACCTCCAAAGTCTACCGTAATCATTGATGCCACATTTGCAAGTTTTATAGATCATGATGTGCTGGAGATCTTTGAAGATTTTAAAGATACTTTTGCCAAAGACAATGATATCAATTTGAGTATTATTGGATTAAAGGAGAAATATTCGGTAGGAAAAGAACTGGAGTTTATAAAGGGAGAAATTCAGGAATCGAAAGAAAAATCGACACCGGAAGATATTTTTGAATACCTGAAAGAGGGAAATCAGCGCTACGTAGATGGGAAATTGGTTTCCAGAAGACTGCGGAATAAGGACCTTATGGATTTTATTAATGCACCGCCACTGGCAACTGTGGTAAACTGTATAGATATGCGGGAGCCATTAAACGTTCTAATGAATACCGGCATAGGAGATTTAATTCCCATCAGGACAGCCGGGAATTTGGCAGATCAGGAAGTTATACGAAGTATTGAAGTTGCCTGTAAAAAACAAGGCGCAAAATTTATTCTGTTAATGGGAAATTCGGCAAATAAAATTTATGCCGAAGCTTTGAAGGATTATATGCAAGGGAGAAAATCCTATATAAGTCCGTTAATTGAAAATGCTATTAAAGCGCTCAATATTGCAGAACAGGATATTGTGATGGAACAAATTTTTGAAATGGCCGACACTATAACGCAATGGAATCTGGAAGAATCTAAGAGAAGAATCGTTTCTGAAAATGAATATTTAAAAGAAGAGATTGAGCAGGGCAGGATTGGTATGGCATCTGCCTTTTTTAACAGGCAAACCGGAAAAATTACCTTTTCTAAACTGTATACAATCAAATCCACAAAAGCATCCTTACCGGATTAATCCCAGAAGATATTTTATTGACTTGTGCTTAGATCAAAGCTGGGATTCTCGTTTAAACTATTTTCTAGCCAGGCAAAAGTTCTAAGGTATGCTATTTAAAGTGATCTGAAAAAATAGGGATTATAACTAAATGTTTATCAGTCACTTAAAGTTAAGTCATGATTCTTAATTCTTTCGAGTTAGGCCAAAGGCGGAACGATCTTGATTCTTTACCGCACCTAATTGATTTAACCCTCAAAAGGAAAGAATTTTGTTAAGATTGTTGATGTTTGAAGGTGCGCCAAAAAGATATAGAAAGTCACCTTGTTTAATTAATGTTTGCGGATTGATTTCGGTTAAATACGTTGTTCCCCTTCGAATCGCTAAAATAGTAACACCAAAGTTTTTTCCTATGCCCGATTCTTCAATGGTTTTATTCACGATTGAATTGGATCCCTGCTGCACCTTTAAAGTCACGATTTCTTTATTTGGAATATTTAAATGCTGGTAGGCCGGTGTATGCGGACCTTCCTTTATGGTAGTTAGCATTTCATAATCTGATGAACGAACCTGGTTTATGAAATCCTGGATTTCATTGTGGGGGATAAGGTATTTTCGTAATACCCTGCTAAAGATCTCAATGGAAGTTTCAAATTCC
>JAWOHC010000368.1:0-2677 GCA_046496275.1 Gillisia sp. | reverse complement strand
GGTGTGTTTTCCATTCCCCGAACGCGGGTGATCCTTTTGGGAAACAGATTGAAGTTTTTTGCTATTCTTAAAAAGTTCGCTTCTTCAGAAAATGGAAGGATCACAGCAAGTTCCCCTTCATCTGAAAGCAGTTTTGACGCAGAATCTACCAGTTCTTCAAAAGGCAAAGCATCATAAAATCGTGCTTTTTTTCTTGCTGCCGAGATTTCTTCATCATTTAAGTTTGGAGAATGAAACGGAGGATTAGAAATAATAAGATCATACTTCTCTTCTTCCTGCATTTCTTCGGCAAATTCATCTAAAGAGGCATGGTAGCAAAATAACCGGTCTCCCCAATTGGAGTTTTCAAAATTATCTACACATTGCTCATAAGCATCCTCATCTATTTCCAGGGCGTCTATGAGTCCGGCATTGGATCTTTGTGCCATCATAAGCCCTATAATTCCGGTTCCTGCGCCAATGTCAAGAATGGAATAAGGATCTTTTAAATTTACCCAGGCACCCAGTAAAATTCCATCGGTTCCAATTTTCATCGCACAGCGATCCTGTTCTACTGAAAACTGCTTAAAAGCAAATGGTTTATTGGGCATTTTCTTGTTAAAGATTATGGAATATTATAATGAAAAAAAGCGAAATCGATTCTAAAGATAAATCTCGATAAGGCCGGGAGGCGTATCAAGTAGGATTGTTTTATTTTTTTTGTCCACTTTTTTTATAAAATCGTCATTGACCGGGATCAGGATTTCGTTTCCGTTGTGGTCAATTTCAAAAAGTGCCTGATAACTGCTGTCATTAACGCCGGTTATAGTGCCAATTTTTCCAAAATTGACATCTTCAGCGGAAAATCCAATAATCTCATGAAAATAGAATTTATCGCCTTCCAGTTCCGGAAGTTGATCCAGCGGCAGGTAGATGTCGCAACGCATAAGATCATCGGCATCTTCTTCGGTGTCTACATCCTCAAATTTTGCACGTAGGAGATCGCTTTTGTGCAGGGAACTTCTTTCAATAAAAAATGGAACCAGATTGTCGTTGTAGTCAACGAAAACCGATTCCATTTTTGTGTAAGCTTCGGGTTCATCGGTATCGAGTTTAATCAATACTTCTCCCTTAAAACTGAATTTACTAACGATCTTTCCTAAATAGAAACATTCCTTTTTAAGCATCGTTAGAAAAGTAAATTAAGCTTCTTTTTTTTCCTGAGCGGCTGCTTCCTCTGCGGTTGCTGCGCCAGCATCATCTGTTGGTTCTGCTTCTGCTTCACCTGCTTCTGCTTTGGCAGCAGCTTCGTTAGCAGCAACTTCAGCTTCTGCAGCTTCATTTGTTGCAGCTTCACGTTTTGCATTTGCTTCTTTTTCAAGTTCAAAAGCTTTTTGCTTTGCAGCTTCTTGCTCTTTGCTTAAACCTTCTTTTTTAGCAGATACGGTTCCTTCTTTTTCATCTAACCAGGATTGGAATTTTGCTTCAGCTTGTTCTTCTGTAAGCGCTCCTTTTCTAACACCACCTACAAGGTGATTTTTAAGAAGTACTCCTTTGTAAGAAAGAATTGCACGTGCAGTATCCGTTGGTTGTGCTCCGTTTTGTAACCACTTTACCGCTCCATCAACATCAAGTTCGATAGTTGCAGGATTGGTGTTTGGATTGTAGATCCCTATTTTGTCAAGGTATCTTCCGTCTCTTGGTGCACGTGAATCGGCAGCGATAATCCAGTAAAATGGTTTCCCTTTTTTACCGTGTCTTTGTAATCTAATTTTTACAGGCATATAAATTAATTTGTGAGGTCCCCGACCTCGGTTATTAATAAGTCTGCAAAGATACTATATTATTCTGTTTTGTACATTTTATTTTCATTTAAAGAAAAATAAGAAATCTGTAGTTGGCAGAACTTCCTTGAAGATCTATTTTGAATGGGCGGCTCAGCCTTCAGTTTTGCCTAAAAACAAAAAGGCTTAAGGTTTTTATTTGAAAATTAGTTGATAATTCCTTTTGGAATTTTGACATTCTGCCTGTAATTTTTCCTAATTTTAAGCCGAAATTTTACACCTCTTTTTTCTGTTATTCATCCCTGATAATCAGCAGAAAATAAAAATATTCCATAGATAATGTACTTGATTTTTGATACTGAAACCACCGGACTTCCTAAACGATGGGATGCCCCTTTAACCGATTCTGATAACTGGCCGCGTTGCATACAAATCGCCTGGCAGGTGCACGACGAGATGGGAAATCTTATCGATAATCAGGATTATCTGGTTAAACCCGAAGGTTTCAATATACCTTTTGATGCCGAAAAAATTCACGGAATTTCCACGCAGCTTGCCCAGGCAAACGGGTTTTCCCTAAGAGAAGTTCTTGAGAAGTTTAACATCGCTTTGTCGCAAAATAAATTTGTGGTTGGGCAAAATGTAGGTTTCGATCTTAATATCATGGGAGCCGAATATTTAAGGGAAGGAATGGAAAATCCCCTTGATGGTTTTCCGGTGTTGGATACCTGTACAGAAAAGACTGCGGAATATTGTAAACTTCCCGGCGGGCGTTATGGAAGGTTTAAACTTCCCACTTTAACAGAGCTTCACCAGGAACTTTTCTCCCAGCCTTTTTCTGAAGCGCACAATGCCACGGCAGATGTTGAGGCAACCACGCGTTGCTTTTTGGAATTGATACGAAAAGAGATCTT
>JAWOHC010000365.1:0-5102 GCA_046496275.1 Gillisia sp. | reverse complement strand
CTTTAAATGCTGAATAAGTTTTTCCAGATTATTGAACCGGTTATCTACACAAACTGCGAAGCTAATGGCAGAATTCTGAATAAGGTCCACCTTCATTTGATACTGATGAAACAATCTAAAGATCTCGCTGATATTTTCTTCCACCATGAATGAAAAGTCCAGGGAGGAAAGGGAGATAAGTACCTGGTTTTTCTTAACGATAAAACAGGGGATTTCCGGGATTAAAGGTTGGCCTTTGCTAACAGAAGTTCCCGCCCCTTCAGGATCTATAAAGGACTTCACAAACAAGGGAATCTCCTTGCGCTGCAATGGTTGCAGTGTTTTAGGGTGAATTACTGAAGCTCCGTAAAACGCCAGTTCAATAGCCTCTTCATAAGAGATCTGATGCAACAACTGCGGATTTTCAAATACCCGGGGATCTGCATTTAAAACTCCGGGCACATCTTTCCAGATGACCACTTTTTCGGCATTAAGACAGTAGGCCAGGATGGCTGCCGTATAATCACTCCCTTCCCTTCCCAGGGTGGTGCTAAAATTATTGGCATCGGAGGCTATGAAGCCCTGGGTTAAATATAATTTACCTTGTTTTATTTGGCCGGAAATATTTTGTTGGGTTTCTTCCCAGTTTACGGTAGCATCGCGATAGGTGCTGTCTGTTTTTATCAATTTACGGGCATCCAGCCAGGAATGTTCAATGGCCTGAGCCTTAAGAAATTCGCTTAAAATTTTAGAGGAAACCAGTTCTCCGTAACACACAATTTGATCATATACAAAATCATACTGTATGGATTTATTATGGTCCATGAAATTGATGAGTTCCTTAAAGAGTTCATCGATCATTTTAAAAACCGGGGCAGAGGCCGATTCAAATAATCCGCGGGCGATCTCAATATGAAATTCCTTTACTTCTGAAAGTAACTCCAGGGGAGCCTTTTTGGTTTGAAGATATTGGGCAATCACAATTTCAAAAGCGTTGGTCATTTTACCCATAGCCGAAACTACAATGACCTTATCGTTATACCCCGTTTTTTGAAGTACGCTGAGAACATTTTTTACCGAAGCAGCATCCCTTACAGAGGCTCCTCCGAATTTAAATATCTCCATTTATTTTTTGATGTTTTTCTGGATTCCTGTTTCATCCATATGCACGGTATACCAGTTTTTCTTGATATCGGCACCGGTATTTTCATAAAACTGGATGGCATTTTTGTTGCCTTCAGAAACTACCCATTCAACCCGTTTTACACCATTATCGTGGCCATACTGCACTACTCGTTGATAGAGTGCACCGCCAAGACCTGTACCGCGCATTTTTTCACGTACAATGAGGTCTTCCAGGTGAACCGTTCTTCCTTTCCAGGTAGAAAACCGGAAATAAACCAATGCCAATCCCTCAATTTTTCCGTTTACATCGGCTACAAAACATTTGAAGTTGTTTTCATCGAAGCCCTCTTTCTCAAGATGGGCAACATCGATTTCTACCTGGTCTAAAGCATTTTCATAAGCGGCAAGTTCCTTTATAAGTTCCAGAACTGCTGGCATATCCTTTCTTTCAGCTTCTCTAATTGTAAATTCCATAATTTTTCTGGTTTTGCACAAATTTAGCGATTGATTTTTTAAAATGGGAATATTCAGGTTTTATTGATCTATCATGACTTATTTCTCCAGGAATTCCTTCATCCCTTTTTCGTCCATTTGTACGGTATGCCAATCTGTAAATACCTTGGCTCCGCTGCGTTTGTAAAAATCTATGGCCGGGGTATTCCAGTCCAGAACAACCCATTCTGTTCGTTTCACTCCTTGTTCCCGGGCATATTCAATCACTCTTTTGTAGAGCGCGCTTCCAAGGCCGGTGCCGCGCATGGCTTCCCGTACAATGAGATCCTCTAAGTGGACGGTGCGGCCTTTCCAGGTGGAATACCTGAAATATACAAGGGCCATCCCTTCAATTTTTTCGTTTACTTCTGCCACAAAGCAGGTAAACAAAGCTTTGGGGCCAAAGCCGCCTTCTTCCAGTTCCTTTATATCTACCTCCACAGCATCGGGCTCATTTTCAAATTTTGCCAGCTCCTTGATAAGATTGAGGATTTCAGGAAGATCAGATTTTTCTGCGTTTCGAATTGTATAGTTCATATGAATGTTAATTCTTTCAAAAATAAGAAAGCTTAGCCACATATTAATTACGAAAACGTTGTAGTACCTTATAAATTTGAATATTTTTGCCCAATCTTAATTTAAAAATTTAAAATGCCGAAAAAGAATCAAACTCTAGGGGAATTTATAATTGAAAATCAGCAGGATTTTGCTTATTCCTCGGGGGAATTGTCAAGGTTGATAAACTCTATTCGCCTGGCGGCAAAAGTGGTGAACCACGAGGTTAACAAAGCCGGCCTGGTAGATATTATCGGGAACTTCGGCGAAACCAATATCCAGGGGGAAGACCAGCAAAAGCTGGATGTCATGGCCAATGAAACCTTTATAAGAACCCTAACAAACCGGGAGATCGTTTGCGGAATTGCTTCTGAAGAAAATGATGATTTTATCACTATTGCAGGTTGCAAAAATGATCATAAAAATAAATATGTTGTGCTTATGGATCCTTTGGACGGAAGTTCAAACATCGATGTAAACGTATCTGTGGGTACTATTTTTTCCATTTACAGAAGGGTAACCCCCGTGGGCTCACCAGTTACCAAGAAAGACTTTTTGCAGCCCGGGAATAAACAGGTTGCTGCAGGATATATCATTTACGGTACTTCCACGATGCTGGTTTATACAACAGGAAATGGAGTGAACGGGTTTACGCTAAATCCCGCTTTAGGATCCTGGTATCTTTCCCATCCGGAAATGAAGTTTCCTGAATCCGGCAATATTTACTCGATCAATGAAGGGAATTATGTGCATTTTCCGCAAGGAGTGAAAGATTATATCAAATATTGCCAGGAAGAGAAAGAGGATCGACCATATACTTCAAGGTATATAGGATCGATGGTGAGCGATATTCACAGGAATATGATAAAAGGCGGGATCTTTATCTATCCAAAAAGTTCCAAAGCTTCCAATGGAAAACTACGTTTGTTGTATGAATGCAATCCTATGGCGTATATCGTAGAGCAGGCCGGAGGGAAAGCTTCAGATGGTTTTTGTAGGATCATGGACATCAAGCCAACGGAACTTCACCAGCGAGCGCCTTTTTTCTGCGGAAGCAGGAAAATGGTAGAGAAAGCCGAAGAATTTATGTCAAACTATGAGAAATAATTATTTTTTATCTATCAGATATTGGTAATCTTCGAAGTTTAGCTTTCCACTAAAGATTTGAATAGACCTTTTGATAACAGTTTCAGCCAGCACAGGAGAAAATCCTATTCCGATAACATATCGTTTAAGGAGATAGGTTTCTTCATCATCAATTTGATGATCAGAAAAAATGATAGTAAAAAGGTCATATAATCTTTCCAAACGGCCCTGATAGGTGTTGTTTGGGTGGATAGGGAATACGGCAGGATTTTCCAGAACTTTTTTGAATTCATCTTCAGAGATATTCAGCTTCCTTGCAAAGCGTTCAAGTACGATTTGTTCCTCTGCATTAATAGCTCCATCTACTGCAGCTAAATGGACAATCGAGGCAAAGTGGCCTAAATTACGTAAATGCTCTCCGGAGCCATAAAGATCTGAAATTGCCATGGTATGTTTTTTTAGTGGGCAAATATAATAAAACCTGTCTATTTATTGTCTATTTGGTTAATGCTATTTCTTTTTATAAATGGCATTCTACATTCGCTAATCTTTTCTTAATCGCTAAAAAATACCTGCCAATTTGCTGTAATTTTATGCGATAATTAAAATTGTAAATGAACGCTCCGCTCCTGGCATTTAATAAAAATGGGATCTACTGTGCCCAGGCAGGAGTATATCTTGATCCTTGGAAGCCTGTTGATAAAGCCATAATCTCTCACGGACATGCCGATCATTCCCGCTGGGGTCACAAAAAATATATTACCCATCACAGCAACGTACCAATTATTAAGCACAGGCTTGGGGAAATAGAAGTATCCGGAAAAGCATGGAATGAAACCTTTAGCATCAATGGGGTTGCTTTTTCGCTGCATCCCGCCGGCCACATCATAGGATCTTCTCAAATTCGCGTGGAATACAAGGGAGAGGTATGGGTGTTCTCGGGAGATTATAAAACCGAAGATGATGGTGTTGCAGTTCCCTATGAGGTTGTGAAGTGTAATACCTTTATTACAGAATGCACCTTTGGGCTTCCAGCCTTTAAGTGGCTTCCCCAGCAGCAGGTTATCACAGAGATCAATGAATGGTGGCAAAAAAATAGGGAAGACGGGAGAACCTCGGTTCTTTTTGGATATTCCCTGGGGAAAGCCCAAAGATTATTAAAACATCTGGATCCATCCATAGGAAAGATCTACACCCATGGAGCAATTGAGAATATGACCGAGGTGGTGAGACCCCTCATCGCTATGCCTCCAACAAATAGGATTACCCGTGAAACCAAAAAAGAGGAATTAAAAGGGAATATGGTACTGGCACCGCCAAGTGCTCACGGGACCCCCTGGATTAAAAAAATGGTGCCTTATGTTACTGCTTCAGCAAGCGGATGGATGACTTTTAGGGGTGCCAGAAGGAGAAGGGCTATCGACAAAGGCTTTGTCATGTCCGACCATTGTGACTGGCAGGGGCTGTTGGCTTCCATAAAAGCTACAGGGTGTGAAAAAGTGATCTGCACCCATGGGTATACCGATATCCTCTCCCGGTATTTAAATGAACAAGGTTATGATGCACGAACAGAAGAAACCCAATATGAAGGAGAAATGGGCGAGTTGGAAACCAAGGTAGAGAGCGTTGATGATCTTTTAACAGCTGAAGAAAAGGTGAATATCAATTTAGAACCAAACAAAATTATAAATAAATAAAACTCCCTCCCTTATTGGGAGGGCCGGGGAGGGGCATATGAGAAATTTTGCAGAACTTATAAGAACCCTTGATAGCACTAATAAAACAACCCTAAAGGTGGCGGCGCTTACCGAATATTTTAAGCTGGCACAGGATAAGGATAAGGTTTGGGCCATTGCGATTTTATC
>JAWOHC010000298.1:0-2572 GCA_046496275.1 Gillisia sp. | reverse complement strand
TAACAATTACCTCGGTGGCATTTGCAATAAACTAGACTGGATTAATATAATACATAGCCTTGAGAGATTACGCCCCTGCAGGGCTTGGATGTTGTTACTTTGCTGTTTTTCATCCCGCTTCACGGGATGTTGGCAGATTACGCCCTTGCAGGGCTTAGAATTTAAATTCCTCCACAACCTTTTAGAATGATCCAATACAAGTATTATAATTGCGAGAAAACTGATTAGGAACTTAAAAAGTAAATTAAGAAAAACGCCTCAAAAAAGTTTGAAAAAAAATAATACCCCTGCCTTTTAAATAAATACTCTCTTTTGTATTTCGGAAAAATAATCAGGAGGTTTCTTGCTGTTCCGTTTTTTGGACCGTTTTTTTCCTGGGTGTCGCTTTAGCAATAACTTTCTTTGGTTTTTGGCTTATAAACAACAGGTAAAAATATCCTATAACACCTGCCAGCAGAGAGGCCAGGAGAATTCCCATTTTGGCTTGTACCTGGAAATCTTCAGCTGTAAATGCAAGCTCGGTGATGAAAAAGGACATGGTAAAACCTATTCCTGCCAGGATCCCTATACCGTATACATGTTTCCAGGTCACTCCTTTTGGCAGTTGTGAGATTTTCAGGAACACCATAATCCTTGTAAAAAGTACTACCCCAAGAAATTTTCCAAGGATAAGTCCGGAAACAACGCCTATAGTTACCGGACTTTGTAAAAAGGCAAAGGATTCTGAAGTAAGTGTTACTCCGGCATTGGCAAAGGCAAACAATGGAAGGACCACAAAACTTACCAGAGGGTGCAGGGCATGTTCCAGCCGTTGTAAAGGAGGTGTTGCATCTATGGTTAGGGAAGAAAATTTTTCCATCATATTTGTGATTTTATCCTTGTCTTCATCTTCCTTTAGTTCATCTCCAAACTCATCTTCCTGTTTTCTTTGAAGTTTGAGCTGATTTTTGATCTGAAAGGAAAGCAATTTTACTTTTCTAAGAAACAACGGAGCATTGATCTTTTTTGTAGAAGGGATTGCAAAAGCGGCGATTACAGCTGCGATAGTGGCATGAACCCCGGAGAGCAAAACAGCCATCCAAAGACCTCCAATTCCTACAATTGCATAAAAAATGGTGTTTCTAATTCCTATATAATTCGCTGTGAATAATATGAGCAGAAAAAATCCGCCCATCGCAAGATTAAACATGGAAATATCGGCGGTATAGAACAAGGCGATTACCAGCACAGCTCCCAGGTCATCCACAATAGCTACTGCGGTTAAAAACACTTTTAAGGTTAAGGGGATTTTATCGCCCAGCAGGTATAAAAGGCCCAGGGCAAAGGCTATATCGGTGGCCATCGGGATTCCCCATCCGGAAACAGCAGGCGTTCCTGCGGTAAAAAAATAATAGATGAGTGCCGGGAAAATCATACCGCCTATTGCCGCAGCAACAGGTAGTGCCGCTCCGCGTAAGGTGGAAAGTTCACCCTGGATGATCTCTCTTTTTAACTCCAAACCTACCATGAAAAAGAAAATGGACATAAGTCCATCGTTAATCCAGTGCAGCAGGTTTTTGCTTATTACAGAATCGTTAAAACCAATATGGATGTACTGTTTCCAAAAAGCATGGTATTGATCTGACAGCGGAGAATTTGCGATGATCATGGCAAGTATGGCCGAAAAGATAAGCAGGAGACCAACAGAGGTTTGTTTTTCAATAAAACCTTTGATGGGAAGCAATAAATAAATATCCAGATTAGACTTTTTCATATGAAGATTCTTATTGTTTTAGCGGACATATGTAATTCGCATATTTCCCCTTGTTTTTGGATCGTGTTTCCGTTTTGCTCATTTCATTCCGAAGAAATTGAGTTGGAAAACGTGCTATTGCGAAATTCACGGTATACCGCTCACGTCGCTTTTCAGAGATCGAAGTTAGAATTTTAAGCGATTTCAAAATATGACCAGAATCATATTTGAGAAAGAGATTTAAAATGATTCTATAATGAGGTTATACCGGTCTAAAAGTCCTGAAATATTGGTTGCTGAAAATTTTGCGTTCCGAATCCTGTTGAGTTCCGGATCGATGGAAAAACTTTGGGCTGGTTTAAAATGTGAATTTTCTAGGATACTATTCTCAAAAATGACTCCGCTCAATTTGCATTTTTCAAAAATCGAATTCTGAAGATCAATTCTATTCAACAGACCTCAAAGGTTTTTGAAGCCTGTGAGGTCTCAACGTTTGACAACCGCTGCGCAATTTTTAGCACTAAAAAAAATCTATTGGTTGAAATTACAGTTTTCATATTCCCCTAAAATTAATCCCTTTTCGGAATAATTTTCAGATTTAAACGAACTGTTTTCTACCAATTTAATGTTCAACGGGAAAAATTTAGAATTGAAATGAATCGGGAAAAAGACTCTCTTAGGCCACGATGATAAGAAGTTGTTTTTATCTTCTAATGGGAGATCGTAAATGGAAACTTCTGTTTTCTATATTTAGGTATTTTTCTATCCAAATTTAATTATATTTGAGAAGTTGGTTTTTGAGGATGAAAAAAATGCGATCTTTCCATTTAAGATCATTTG
>JAWOHC010000284.1:0-6999 GCA_046496275.1 Gillisia sp. | reverse complement strand
TTGGTTCCTTCTTTTTCGGTTAGGTGTTTTTTGTTTTTCCCATTGGCGCTTATGGAATACACAGCTCTGTTCACGCTTCCATCCTCTGTGCTTTGGTAAAAAACCGTTTTTGATTTTGGATCAAATCCGTAATAATTGGTCACTTCCCAGTTGCCTTTTGTAATCTGGTTGATCAACTTTCCGTTTTTATCGTAGTGATAAATGTGATTCCATCCATCCTTTTCACTGGTCCAGATAAAACTGTTATCCGCAAGAAAAGTTAGATTGTCGGTAATATCAACATAGGCCTTATCAACTTCCTGCAAAACCATCTTTACTTCATCTTTTTGAGTATTCACAAAAATAAGATCCAGTTCATTTTGATGGCGGTTAAGAACCTGTACACTCAATATTTCAGCATCGTTGGTCCAATTTATCCGTGGAATATAAAAATCCTCATACTCGCCAAGTGCTATATCCTTTGTTTCAGCAGTGCTTAATTCATAGATATGCAAAGATACATTTGCGTTTTCTTCTCCGGCTTTAGGATATTTAAAAACATCTGCCCGGGGATAGAGTTCATCTCCATATACATCCATTCCAAATTCGGGAACATTCTCTTCGTCAAATTTCAAAAATGCGATTTTCGAACCGGTCGCGTTCCAGCCGAAGGCGCGAACAAAAGCAAATTCCTCTTCGTACACCCAATCTGTTATCCCATTGATTATTTCATTTTTCTTTCCATCGGAAGTGATCTGGATTTCTTCTTCTGAAGCAAGGTCCTTCACATACAAATTATTGTCGTGTACGTACGCTATTTTAGTGCCGTTTGGAGAGAAGGTTGGTTCCTGTATTTTTTTATCGGTTACTTTTTTTAATGTTTTGGAGGCTATATCATAAACAAAATAGATTCCGCGGGAAGAATGCCTGTAGATTTGCTCCACCTGGGTTCCAAGCAGGATCTTACTTTCATCATCGCTTAACTCATATCCCTGAAACCTTGCTATTTCTTCGAGAGCTGCAGAATTTACCAAAGTGCCTGTTTTCTCACCAGACTCATACCCATAAACATCTATGCTGGAAGTTCCGGCACTGCGATCCTGATTAACAACTATATATTCTTTTCCATTTTTAAGGGAATTAAGGGATTCCAAGCGTTCCTGACTAAATGTCCCACCCCAGATCTCTTCCAGGGTAATCTCTTTTTGCTGGGAAAAAACAGCGGTAGTTGCAACGAAAAAAAGACTGAAAATAAATTTTGATAACTGCATTTGTAATGAAATAATTTTTTCAGGCCAAGTTTACTAAAAATTCAGCAAAAAAAGGCCTATTTGGCTGTTAAATACTAATAATTTGTTAAACAAAAATCACAGGAAGCATTCTGCGATCCTGGTTGTGAAAGATAAAGCTTTCGCGAATCAACCGAGTAATTGTATCTTTGAATTCCAAATTTTTTATAATGATCGACCCCATAAGCGGTTTTTCCAAATTGACCAAGGAACAAAAAATCACCTGGTTATCTAAAACATATCTCAACAATTCCCAGGAGGCTGAAGACGTTTTGCGCCAGTATTGGAACGAAAATCCACAACTTCAAACCCTGCACGATGAGTTTACTGAAAATACACTGAGCAACTTCTATTTGCCTTTTGGAATCGCTCCCAATTTCTTAATCAACGGGAAGCTGTTCGCAATTCCCATGGCTATTGAGGAAAGTTCTGTCATTGCTGCAGCAAGTAAAGCGGCCAAGTACTGGTTTACGCGTGGCGGTTTTAAGGTAGAAGTGTTGAATACCACCAAGGTAGGACAGGTGCATTTTACCTATAAAGGCGATCTTGAAAAGCTGGAACGTTTTTTTGAGTTTTGTAAACCACAATTGCTAAAAGCTGTTAGTGGAATTACAAAAAACATGGAAAAACGCGGTGGAGGCGTTATGGATATTGAACTTCGGAATAAAACAGAGCTTATGGAAAATTATTTCCAGTTGCACTGTAAGTTCGAAACCGTAGATTCCATGGGAGCCAATTTCATAAACTCCTGTTTAGAAAAATTCGCAGAAACCCTTCGATCGGAAGCCAATTCCTATGCTGAATTTACTTCGGAAGAAAAAAACCTGGATGTAATTATGAGCATCCTTTCCAATTTTGTACCGGAATGCATCGTACGGGCTGAAGTTTCCTGCCCGGTGAATGAACTTGCCGATGAGAAAAATGAAGATGCTACAGGTTTTGCCGAAAAATTCCTTACAGCTATAAAAATAGCAGAAGTGGAACCTTATCGCGCTGTCACACACAACAAGGGAATCATGAATGGGGTTGACGCCGTTGTACTCGCCACCGGAAATGATTTTAGGGCTGTAGAAGCCGGGGTGCATGCCTATGCCTCCAAAAATGGAACCTACAGCAGCTTGACCCACGCCAGCGTAGAGGATGGGATCTTCAAATTCTGGATGGAAATCCCGTTGGCATTGGGAACCGTTGGCGGTTTAACCAACCTGCACCCCCTGGTAAAAGTGGCGCTGGAAATATTACAAAAACCTTCTGCAAAAAATTTAATGGAGGTTGTTGCAGTGGCGGGACTAGCACAAAATTTTGCTGCCATCCGGTCTCTTGTCACCACCGGGATCCAACAAGGTCACATGAAAATGCATCTTATGAATATTTTGAACCAGCAAAATGCCAGTAAAGCGGAAAAAGATGAACTTCTGGATTACTTCAGGCATCATACGGTTACCCATAGCAGTGTGGCAGATAAATTGGAACACATGAGAGGTTTAAATTCTGTAAAATAATCGAATTTAAACCCAATGATTGCACAGAAAACATGATAAAACAAGCACTTTAATGAAATTCCATAGCAACGGCAAACTTTTAATCACTGGAGAATATGCGGTACTTGATGGAGCTTTGGCCCTGGCCATTCCTGCACGATTTGGACAAAGCCTGGAAATCGCACCACGGGAAGATGCCATGATCGTTTGGAAAAGTTTGGATACTAAAAACCAGGTTTGGTTTGAAAAGGAATTTCAAATAAATGAGATCAGGGATACCAATAATGAAAATTTAGCTAAATCAGAAAATGAACAGAAGAACATTTCTGAAAGACTCCGGAACATCCTCTGGCAGGCACATCTTTTAAATCCTGCGATATTTTCTGAAAACCGCGGATGCACGATGACTTCCAGACTTGAATTTCCACGGGAATGGGGTTTAGGCAGCTCTTCAACACTTATCAATAACATTGCACAGTTTTTCCAGATAGATGCCTATACGCTACTTAAAAACACCTTTGGCGGCAGTGGATATGATATTGCCGCCGCTCAACATGATCGCCCAATAACCTATCAGTTAACCAAAACCAAAAGAAGTGTGCTAACGGTAGATTTCAATCCGGATTTTGCGGATCATTTGTTTTTTGTTCACCTTAACCGGAAACAGAACAGCAGGGATTCCATTATGCATTATAAGCAACAACCAAAGGAATTCCTGGAAGAAACCATCGCCAAGATCAATTCTTTAACGCAGCGTTTTATTTATTGTGAAAGCCTTGAAGAGTTTAAATTACTCATGAATATACACGAAACCCTGATCTCAAAACTCATAAAAACTCCAAAGATCAAATCGGAGTTATTTCCGGATTTTCCGGGAGCCATTAAAAGTTTGGGCGGCTGGGGTGGAGATTTCATCCTGGCAACAGGAGGAGAGATAGAAAAAGCCTATTTCAGGGAAAAGGGCTACCAAACCCTGCTTTCTTATGCCGAGATGGTCAAATAGCTTTTAGCTTAAAAGGCTACCGGATTCATTTTCTTAACCCCCTTACGGTAGATTTTAATATAAAAATACCCCGCAGTTTTGAAACTGCGGGGTATTTTTATATTCTTTAGGAACTAAGGTGAACTAGTAAAACGCAGCTCTGTTATCCTCAATTTTAGCGCTTCCCTTAAGAGCTTCGAAAACTCTTGAAGGCACCTCTTGTCTTTTCACTGCAATTTCCTGATTTGCAAAACTCCTATAAGATTCCATCGCAGGAGCCTTATTAATCGCAACCAATTCCACTACATAAACACCTTTTTCACCGGCGATTGGCTTACTAACATTACCGGGCTCCAATGAAAAAGCAGCTCCCACTACTATAGGCTCACTACCTGCACCTGCCAGGGTTGGATTTTTAAGGTTAACCGCACTTGCATTTTGTACGCTGGCATTCTGATTTTTGGCAATTTCAGCAAGATTGGATCCGCTAATTTTTTCTTTGATTAGCGCTGCTTTCTTTTCTTTAAGAAGAATAGGCGTTACCACTGAAGAAGCATCTTCAGCCGACATTACACCTTCTTTCTTTACGGCAGTTACCTGCGCCAATACATAGCCACCAGGAATTTCAAAACGACTGATATCTCCTGATTTTACGCCATCTTCAAAGGCCCATTGAACCATTCTTCTTTGTGGTCCCAATCCGGGAATATTTTCTTCCAAAGGCTTGACATCCTTTACCGTTCTTACTTCAAGATTTTCAGTTTTTGCAACCTCTGCAAAACCTTTATCCTTGGCAGTCATTTCAAAAGAGGTAACCTGAGTGTACAAATCGTTTAAAGACTGCTCTGAAGGCTCAATATTTCGGGCGATGGTAGCAATTTTCACTGCACGTTTTTCATCGGTTTTTTCTTCAACAGTAATCACGTGATATCCAAAATCGGTTTCAACAACCCCGGTAGTACCAGGATTATTTTCAAAAACGAAATCATTGAACCCTGCAATCATTTGTCCCGGTCCAAAATAACCAAGATCTCCGGCTGTTTCTTTTGTAGCAGTATCATCTGAATACTGCGCTGCCAAAGCTGCGAATTTTGATTTATCCTTTTTTACAACACCGGCAAGACTGTCTGCAAGTACTTTTGCAGCATCTTTTGTTCTGGTAGTTACTCCAGCAGTAGGTAACCCCTCCCAGGCGATCATAATGTGACTCGCTTTAGCAGAATCTGCCATTTTACTGGCTTCTACAAGCTTGCTCACTTTCCAGTAACCAGCTTCTTTATAAGGACCGTACAGTTCTCCTTCTTCCAGATTGAAAATCTCATCTGCAAAATCACTGTTGAATTGTTCTCTAAAAATGAACCGATCCTGATATTGGATATCTGAATTTTGATTTACAAAACTTGCTATATCCGTGGCATTTTTAAATCCAGGGATGGTATCATTGGCATTGGCTGCAGCATTAAACTGAATCCTACCGCTTAAAGCTTCTTCTATAGCTTGCTTTGCTTCAGCTTCATCCTCAACGGAAGCTGTTTCAGGGAAAAATACAAATTGAATATCCCTTGCTTTCTCTGCTTTAAATCTTTTTGAATGTGATTTTACGTAATCGCGAATCTCATCTTTAGAAACGCTTACTTCGGTATCTGGAATGGATGTATAAGGAACCTGCACAAATTTAAGATCGATATTATCATTTGCAAATCTATATGCCTGTTCTCCTTCCATTGAGGTTGCTCCTACTCCGGCACGGATCATATTATAATAAATATTTTCACGGGCGCTTTCTGCAATATTATCTTCGTAGGATACCCATTGCTGATAAGCCTGTGGGGAAGTAGCTTTTAAATTGGCAACATATTCCTGCAACCGGTTATCATCAAACATTCCAGCTTCATTGGTAAAATTGGGATTGCCTGCAAGCTCCGTTCTCAAGACTTGTCTTACCTGGGCTTCCCCTACATTTATTCCAAGCTTCTCAAATTCTTCCTTTAAAATCACTTCACGCAATTTAAATTCCCAAACCTGGTTTACTACCTGTGCAGTGGTGGCATTAGGCCCCATATTGCGTTGCATGTTTTCCACCTGCATTGCAAATTCTTCTCTGCTAATCTCTTCTCCGTTCACTTCCGCGATCACATTTTGCGATTTTGTTGAACTCATTCCTCCACCACCAATAAGATCGGCAAGGACAAAAGCGAACAATGCCATTGCGATAATGATGATAAGGAAAATATTATGCTGTCTTATTTTATTTAATACTGCCATGTGTTGTTGTTATTAATCTTGTATAGTGGGCGAAAATAGTGTTTTTAACCAAACTATAAAACTTAAAATTTGCAAAATATTAACTCATTGAGGGAATTAGTCCTTGTTCCTTACTTCCAGCTCCACCAATTCAATTTTCGTATTGGATACTTCAAGAATCCTGATAAGAAAATTTTCAATCTTCACCTCTTCCAGTTGTTGGGGAATTTCTTCGGTATGATTGGTTATAAACCCTCCCAGGGTTTCATAATTTTCACCTTCCGGGATATCCAGTTTATAGACTTCATTTAAATAATCCACTTCCAGCCTGGCTGAAAATTTATAATGGTCTTCTCCAAGTTTTTCTTCTATTAGAATAACGGCATCGTGTTCATCTTCAATTTCGCCAAAGAGTTCTTCCACGATATCTTCTACAGTAATCATTCCGCTGGTGCCTCCGTATTCATCGATCACTACCGCAAGGCTTTTACCTTTTTTAATAAGAATATTGAGCACATCCTTCACCCACATGGTTTCGGGGACAAAAACCACAGGCAATAGAATGGATTTCAAAGTTTCAGGTTTCTTGAAAAGTTCAAAAGAGTGAATATATCCTATAATATCGTCTATGCTTTCATTATAGACCAGGATCTTGGAAAGTCCGGTTTCGGTAAAAGTCTGCACCAGGTCCCGGGGTGCTACATCGTGGTTTACGCCAACAATTTCGGTACGTGGAATCATCACTTCCCTTGCCCTTATTTCTGAAAATTCAAGCGCATTCTGAAAGATTTGAATTTCAGAATCCACTTCGTCATCAGATTCTACTGTTTCCATTTGTTCGCTTATAAAATTTCCCAGCTCCAGTTTACTAAAAGCCAGTTGAACTTCATCCCCTTCGGTCTTAAAAAATCTTTTTAAGATGAAATCGGAAATCCAAATCACAAAAGAGGAAATAAAACTGAAAAGCAAATAGAAGAAGTAAGCAGGAACGGCAAAAAATTTAAGAAGAGAGTTTGCATAGATT
>JAWOHC010000316.1:0-3622 GCA_046496275.1 Gillisia sp. | reverse complement strand
AATAATAACAACCAAATTTGATACTATGGACTTTCCGAAATTCCTTTTAGGCGATAACACCGATTATCCCGATGCTATTTTTGTAATACACACAGAGTATCCCCGTTTTATAATCAATCTTGAAAACGATGATGTAGAGTGGCTGGAAGACTTTGATCAAAGTGATGAAAAAGAATTGGCAACCCTTGCAGAAGATTTGATCACCGAAGCCAGTGAGTTTTATGACAGGGAAGTTTCCCGTTATGAAGATTAAGTATGATTGAAAAAATCCTTGAATTAGACGCGAAGTTATTCCTGTATTTAAATAATCTTGGAAATCCTACCTGGGACTGGTTCTGGTTATTGATCACGGATAAATGGACGGCAATTCCACTTTATGCCCTGTTATTGTATTTTATTTTTAGAAGATACGGGGTGAAAGGAACCATAATTTCATTGGTTTTGGTCGCTTTACTAATAACCTGTACAGATCAACTTGCAAATGTTTTTAAACACGGCTTTGAGCGTCCAAGGCCTTGCAGGCAGGAAGGCGTAATGGAATATGCAAGATATATCGCGGTACGCTGCGGGCGGTTTGGATATTTTTCGGCCCATGCCGCCAGTTCTTTTGCATTGGCGATCTTTGTGGGGCTAATCATGAAAAAAGCCTTCCCTAAATTGATTTATTTCATGCTTTTCTGGGCGCTGGTGGTAAGTTACAGTAGAATCTATGTTGGGGTTCACTACCCACTCGATGTGATTACCGGGATGCTTATTGGTGCTTTTTTAGGATATCTGTTCTACCTCTTACAGGTCTATTTGATTCGGAAATTTAAGGTTGTTTTTTCCTAACGATATAAAAATCCCTCATCAATCTTGAATTGCTTCCTTTGGAAATAGTTGGATTGAGATCCAGGGTTCCCTGAAATTCCAGAATGTAGTTTTTAAAGGCTTCTTGCTGGTCTTTATCACCATGAGCTATCAATACCCCGAATTTTTCTTCTTCCTTGGATATGTCTTCAGGGCTTGCTATTACAGGGATAGGCTTTCCATATTCCCAGATCAATTCCGGGAGCATCCCAGCGGTATCATATAACTCCAGGTTTTCTTCCTCCATGAGGTCTTTTAGATTGGAGATGTTAGGGGTATTTCTGTTTGGATCTATGAGTTTTGTCAGGGGAAATCCAAGGAGGATAATGAAAAGAATCATGGTTGCCTGTAAACTGAAAAGCAGTTTTATCCTGGATGTTATCATTCCGAAGATAAACAGGGCACCAAGAGCGATCATACCAAGGCTAAAACCAACATAAACAAAGCTTTTTTCCAGGACTACCGCTCCCAATGCATAATAAAGTATTGCCGGAGCAGCAAAAGCGATGAGTGCAAGGAGTATGAAATTTAAATAGACAGGAAAGCGTTCTGTTTTACTGAAGTTATGCCTGAAATTCTTTATAACAACTTCCACGTAAAAGGCCGTAGTAATAGCCAGGGGAATTAATACCGGCAACAAATACCGGCTTTTCTTTTCAGGAATAATGGATAGTAGAACCACAGAGATAAGGGTCCATAAAAGGTAAAATTGATAGGCTTTTAAATTGGACACTTTGCCTTTTAAATACCAATAAAATAACCCAAGCAATGCCGGAATTGTCCAGATGCCGCTTTGGGTGAAAAAACTCCAGTAATACCAAATTGGCCGAACGTTATAATTAAACCAGCGGGAACTTTCCTGGGTGGCGATTTCGGCAAATGCCGCAGGATCATAATAATGAACGTAAACCGTCCACCAGGAGCCGGAAATAAGGCCGGTAAGAATAAAAATCAGGTATAATTTCCAAATTTTTCCGGGCTGTTTAAATTTATAAATCACCCCATAACTTATAAGAAAAGGAAGAAATAGAGCATAGAGCGAAACAGGTCCTTTGCTCATAAGAGAAGCGCCAAAGAATAGACCTGCAACCAATGCATAAAGAATGTTCTTTTTTTCTGAAGTGAGCATCAGGACAAAAAAGTAGCAACAAGCTACCATAAAGCTGTGTGTGAAAATATCCCATTGCCCGTCCCTCCCGGAAAATACAATATAAAAGGAAGTCATCAATATCAAACTCGCTCCAAAGGCAAATGATTTTTTGGTATTGAGCCTTAATTGAAGTTTATAAAAAATGACTACCAGAAATATCGATGTTAAAGCGGCTGGTAACCTGTAAGCAAACAGATTTTCCAATCCGAATAACCCTGCTGAAATTGCAGTTAACCAGGTAGGAAGCGGTGGTTTCTCATAACGTGGCAACTCGTTCATCGTGGTAAAGATCCAGTTTCCATGAGTGAGCATTTCCCGCGCCGCAATAAAATTACGGGCTTCCATGATATTTACAAACAAAGCATCGAGATTTACTAAAAACAGCAATAACCCCAATAAGATAAGAAGGGGTAAATATGGTAAATTTCTGGAATTATATTTTGACATATTTTCGGCTGATAATAATATTTCTGATATAGATAAAACTTCCCATAATATGACCCATAAATAAAACCGGATCTCTTCGGAAAACAGCATATATAAGAATAAGCAAGGATCCTATAATGCTTAGAATCCAAAAACCCAATGGAAGGACAGATTCCTTAATTTTTTCTGAATAGATCCATTGATAAATAAAGCGAAAATTGAAAATTATCTGCGCTATTATACCCAGGATCAATAACCAAAATGGAATCATTTCATTAAAAAAAAGATTTTCAAGGTCGTAGGTGTTGTTATTGTAAGAATATATGACGATTAATATTGGGAACAGATATAAAAATATTCGAAATATTTTAGGAAGCCTTTTCCATTCTCCCTGTAATTGCAGATTGCGAATATAAATAAAGTAGGTTAGTGCCTGTCCAAGCATAATAGAAAAATCATCCCTTAAATAGCCGTAAACAAAAAGAAGGAACGAGGCGATTAGACTCAGTTTCCAAAACATGGATGGGGTTAATACCTTCTTATGTTTTTCGGAAATAAACCATTGTAGGATTAGCCTGCTGGAAAATAATAGTTGGGCCGCAAATCCTATGCTGTAAATTTGCCAGCTACTCATCTTTTTGTATCACTTTATAGTTAAAACAGGTTTTTAACATCCATAGAAGCGGAAAACAAATTCCGAATGGATTTTTAAAATGATCAGACTTCGGGGTATTTGATTGCAGCAATTTTAATAGAGTTTTTTTTCTTTGATGTTATAGCGGATATAGGTTTTTTTCATCCAAATATATCCGAAGCAATCTATAAGGGGGCCCAGAAATCTGTTTTTAAAGGAGTACTTGGAAACGCCTTCCAGCCTTGGATAGTGGGGTATGGGTACTTCCTTGATCTTTCCATGCTGCAAAAGTATCATGGCAGGAATAAATCGCTGAAGCCCAGAAAACATCGGGATTTGCTTGGCGTAATGACTGTCCATGACCTTTAGCGGGCATCCGGAATCGTGAATTTGATCCTGGATTAAAAGTCCGCGTATTCCATTTCCTATCAGGGAAGAGATCTTCTTTATCCCGGTATCTTTTCGGTCTTTTCGCCAGCCGGTTACGAGTTGATAATCCTTCGTAAACGGCTGCGCGAGTACTATGCGAGCCTCGACGAGAAGGTCGAGATCAAGATGCACCG
>JAWOHC010000099.1:0-2609 GCA_046496275.1 Gillisia sp. | reverse complement strand
GGAGTATTTTCAGGATCGCTGAGTTATATTTTCAATACTTTTTCTGAATCTGATAAAGCTTTCGACGCTGTTTTAACCGAAGCCGGGCAAAAGGGGTTTACAGAACCCGATCCAAGAATTGATCTTTCCGGAAAGGATGTAGCCAGGAAATTATTGATCCTGGCGCGGGAACTTCAGCTGAAAAGGGAACTTTCAGAAATCGATATTCAGGACCTGGTGCCGGTTCATTTGAATGGAGGAAGCAGCCTGGAACATTTCAGAAAAAATCAGGGAGATCTAAATTCCGGATTTCAGGAATTGAGAGCAGCTTTGCAACAGGATGAGGTCCTTCGGCATATTGGCGAGCTGGAAGTAGCAACCGGTTCCCTGGAGGTAAAACTGGTAAATGAAAAGAAAACGTCCCCTTTTGGCAGCCTGCAACACGCCGATGCCTCGTTTGAAATTTATACCGAATCTTATGGGGAGCGTCCCATTGTGATCCAGGGTGCCGGAGCCGGGGCAGCAGTTACCGCACGTGGTGTGCTTTCAGATATTCTGAAGCTTTCCGGAAGTATTGAAAACAGTAAAAACTAAAAATTATGGAGTTCAAAAACATTGAAACAACCGCTATTCGTACCCAGATTGAAAGGACACAGCATCTTGAACATTCTGCTCCCCTGTATTTAACTTCCAGTTATGTATTTGAAGATGCAGAGGATATGAGGGCTTCATTTTCTGAAGAGAAAGAGCGAAATATCTACAGCCGGTTTTCCAATCCGAATACTTCAGAATTTGTGGATAAGATCGCGGCCATGGAAGGTGCAGAAACCGGATATGCCTTTGCAACAGGAATGTCGGCGATTTTTTCAACCCTGGCAGCATTGCTAAACAGCGGAGATCATGTGATTTCGGCAAGATCGGTTTTTGGATCTACCCATACACTGTTCACTAAATATTTTCCGAAGTGGAACATTAGCCACAGTTATTTTAGTGTTGGAGAAGTAGCTAAAATTGAAAGTTTAATTAAACCGGAGACCAAAATATTGTTCGCAGAATCGCCTACAAATCCGGGTTTGGATATTCTGGATCTTGAAAAATTAGGTGCGATTGCAAAAAAACATAAGCTTATACTTATCATTGACAACTGTTTTGCGACCCCTTATTTACAAAATCCCATAAAATTTGGGGCAGACCTGGTGGTGCATTCGGCCACGAAATTAATAGACGGACAAGGCAGGGTTTTAGGAGGAGTTACTGTGGGCAGAGCAGATTTGATAAGGGAGATCTATTTGTTTTCAAGGAATACAGGGCCGGCTTTATCTCCATTTAATGCCTGGATACTTTCCAAAAGTCTGGAAACCCTTGCGGTTCGCCTGGACCGGCATTGTGAAAACGCATTAAAAGTAGCCGAATTTCTTGAAAAGGAATCCAGAGTAGAAAGTGTAAAATACCCGTTCTTAAAGTCGCATCCGGATTATGAAATAGCCAAAAGGCAAATGAAACAGGGTGGCAATGTGGTTTCATTTATCATAAAAGGCGGAATTGAGGCCGGAAGGAATTTTATAGATGCGATCAAACTTTGTTCATTATCGGCAAACCTGGGCGACACCCGGAGTATAGTAACCCATCCTGCATCTACCACCCATAGTAAACTTAGTGAAGAAGAGCGGCAGGAAACGGGGATTTATCCCGGTTTGGTGAGGGTTTCGGTGGGATTGGAGCATGTGGACGATATCATTAAGGATTTGAAACAGGCTTTAAATTCCTGAAAAGAGAATAAATCCGGAAGCAATTAATCGAATAGCCGGAGCAATGTCCATGGCTAAGTCGATGGAAGAACTCTTAAAGAATAGTGTAATGGGTACTTTAGAGCAGGTCATAAAACGATTAATTAATTATATTCGCTTTATGCTTTCAAAGAAAACAAAATACGGGATCAAAGCGCTGGCATATATTGCGAAGCAGCAAAACCTTAAGCCGGTGCAAACTTCTGAAATCGCTCAAAATGAAAATATTTCCCTGAAATTTCTTGAAAGTATTTTGGTCATTTTGAGAAAATCGGGATTTTTGGGTTCCAAAAAAGGAAAGGGTGGGGGATATTATCTTATCAAAGATCCTTCAGAGATCCAGATGACACAAGTTATAAGGGTTCTTGAAGGTCCCATTGCAATGCTGCCCTGCGTGAGCCTCAATTATTATGAAAAATGCGAAGACTGCCCGGATGAGGCCAGTTGTTCTGTACATTTTTTAATGATCCAGGTAAGGGATTGCACCCTGAAAATTTTGGGGGATAACACCCTGGCTGACCTTGCTTTTAAGAATAAAAACCTTCCATAAAAAACTTTATTAGCAATGTTAAAATAAAAATGTTGGGCGATTAAGTACGCTTTGCATTGGTATGGGGATTATATTTGCCAATAACATAGTAACCCTATAGGGTAATAGAAAATAGAATATGTTTTTAAATCACATCAGTTATAGTTTGGCGCATGTGGAGTATGAATTGTGCGGTGTACGTGTAGTCTGCGTCGATGAAGACGACGTATTCGTAGTCTTGTTTTATGTTGTTGATTGCGTGGTCGAGGGCGTCTCCTTTGCCGTTGCATTCTCTGTACGTGATTTGTGCGCTT
>JAWOHC010000406.1:0-6147 GCA_046496275.1 Gillisia sp. | reverse complement strand
GGAGTCATTTTTGGAAATAGTTTTACAATTCGCATCGCTTCCTGGTTGATCTCCTTTTTGGAACCTTCAGCGGCAACATTGGATACTTCTCCTTTTTCATCTATAAAGAAGCTTACAACGGTTTTACCTCTTATAAATTCCCCGTCTTTATCGCGTGGAAATTTGTAATTTTCCTTGATATGTTTTGCAACCATCTGGTTAAAACAGTCATTTGAAGATGCGTTGCTTTTTTCGCAAGCGGGCCAAACCGGTGCGATTTCTTTAACCGAAATTGTATTTCCTGAAACTGTTACACCTTCCTGTGCAAAACCAAGACCTGTGAAAAAGAAAACTGCAGCACCCAAAATTAATTTTTTCATTTTTTTTAGTGTTTAAAATTTGAGGGGAATCTGAAAACAATAAAATTCAGGTTTTTTACTAAACAGCCACTTTTCCTTTTATGTGCGGATGCGGATCATAATTCTCCAGACTGAAGTCTTCAAATTTGAAGCCAAAAATGTCTTTCACCTGCGGATTGATCTTTATAGTGGGTAATTTTTTGGGTTCTCTTGAAAGTTGAAGCTCCACCTGTTCAATATGATTGTTATAAATGTGTGCATCGCCAAAAGTGTGAATAAAATCACCGGGCTCATAGTCGCAAACCTGTGCAATCATCATATTAAACAGGGCATAGGAGGCGATGTTAAAGGGAACTCCCAGGAAAATATCGGCGCTTCGCTGGTATAATTGAAGCGATAATCGCGGTTTTGCATGTGCTCCTGCATCTTCTCGCGGGGGACTTACATAGAACTGAAAAAATGCATGACAAGGAGGTAAAGCCGCTTTTCCTTCCGCAACATTTTCTGAAAAAGTTTTTGAAGTATCTGGCAAAACCGAAGGATTCCACGCAGAAATCAACATTCTGCGGCTATTGGGATTGGTCTTCAGGGTTTTTATAAGGTCACTTATCTGGTCTATTTCTTCATTGTTCCAATTCCTCCATTGGTGCCCATAAACAGGCCCAAGGTCTCCTTGTTCATCTGCCCAGCTGTTCCATATATTTACTCCGTTCTTTTGGAGGTATTCTATATTGGTATCTCCGTTTAAAAACCAAAGAAGTTCGTGTATAATGGATTTTAAGTGAAGTTTTTTGGTGGTAACCATGGGGAAACCTTCACTAAGGTCAAAACGCATCTGGTAACCAAAAACACTTTTTGTCCCGGTTCCGGTGCGGTCTCCTTTTTGAACTCCGTTTTCCAGAACGTGTTTTATTAAATCGTGATATTGTTGCATAGGTTTTTTTTGATTTAATCTACGTAAGTAGTTTTTATTACCTTATTCCCACCTCGCTCCGGAATAATAGATTCCGACGACAGATTCTCAAATATAGAAGTTCTGAAAGGATTTCAAAAGCTAAAATATAGCATCGGGAGATAGATTGAAACTTTTTTTATCCAAGTCCTGGATATTTCTTAAGCACAGCTGGTACAATGATTATAGCGTAGTTGATTTAGCCAATGAGCATTCCTGCAATTGTCGCAGACAACAGGGAAGCAATTGTTCCTCCTATTAATGCCTTCATCCCAAATTCCGACAAGGTTTTGCGTTTTCCCGGAGCCAGCGATCCTATTCCGCCAATTTGTATGCCAATGGAGGCAAAGTTGGCAAAACCACAAAGCATATACGTGGCCATAATTACGGATTTTTCATAATTCAGGCTTAAGGCGTTCAGGGGGTTTTTAAGTTCGGCAAGTTGGATGTAGCCTACAAATTCACTTGCAGCAAGTTTTATTCCCAGCAATTGTCCCATCAACATCATATCCTCTTTTGCAACCCCAATTAACCACATAAGCGGTGCGAAAATTGTCCCTAAAATAGATTCCAATGAGAATTTCGCATAGGGTGTGTATGAAGCCATAACAGAGTTAAGGGATGTAATTCCTCCCAGGTAACCCAGAATATAATTGATCATTGCAATAAAAGAAATAAATACCAGCAACATCGCAGCAACATTCGCTGCAAGTTTTAATCCTTCGGTAGTTCCGTTTGCGATGGCGTCAAGAATATTGGATCCAATTTTTTCAGAAGAAACTTCCACATTGGTATTGATTGCTTCCTGCTGCGGATACAAAATCTTGGAGATTACAATTGCTCCCGGAGCAGCCATTACAGATGCTGCCAAAAGATGTTTGGCAAACTGCAGGCGCAACACAGGATCTGTTCCGCCAAGAAAACCAATATATGCGGCCAGAACACCACCTGCTACCGTTGCCATCCCTCCAATCATCACCAGTAAAATTTCAGAGCGTGTCATTCGTTCCAGGTATGCCTTGATCATCAATGGAGCTTCGGTTTGTCCTAAAAAGATATTTCCCGCAACACTTAAACTTTCTGCGCCGGAAATCCCCATCACTTTGGTCATGACTTTTGCAAGACCTTTTACTATAATTTGGATGACGCCAAGGTAAAATAATACGGAAGTTAAGGCGGAGAAAAAGATAATTGTAGGGAGTACCTGGAATAGGAAGATAAAACCAAAACTATCCACATTCATCATTCCCCCAAGTAAAAATTCACTTCCTGCCCTTGTGAAATCAAGGATAAGCACAAATATTTTACCTACGAATTCAAAAATATTTTTGATGAAAGTCACCTTTAGAACCCCTATAGCCAGAAGCATTTGTGCGGTAAGTCCTATTAAAACTGTTTTCCAATTGATAGCTTTTTTATTGCTGCTGAAGAAAAATGCTATAAGAAGAAGTACGAACATCCCCAAGATGCCTCTCCAAACACTACTTATAGTAAGACCGGCGCTGGGTATCAACTCCTTGGAAGTCTCAGCAGGGATTATTTCTTCTATAGACTGAGGTGTTTCCTTAAAAGGATACGAGGTGGTATTATCTGAAATTGTAAGCGAAGTATCACTCAGTTCAGCAACCCGAAATTTCCTGATGGTGTCATTGGGAGGATTGTAGAAAAATATAAGTAGATTATTTTGATAGAGATAATCTCCCTGAGCTATTATAGAATCCCCTTGTGCAGCTTTAATCTCAAACCTTCCTTCGTTAAGAAAAAGTTGATCCTGATTTGAGAAATGCTTTTGAGTTTGCGCGCTGTCTTCATTCTCCTGAAAACTCCAGTTTTTTGAGAGGGTTTGCGCCTGAACTATAAAAATGCCAAATAATAAAAAGAACAGGGTAAACCTATATTTCTTCATGAACGAATTCTATTTGCGTTTGGAAATTTCATCTCTTAGCCGGGCAGCTTTCTCATAATCCTCATTTTTTACTGCCTGAGAGAGTAAGGTTTCGAGTTCGTCCAGGGACATTTTCTTATAATTTGTATCCGGTGTTTCCTCCTTTTGAGGTAGGATATCATCAACATCCATATTTTCTATAGTTGTAGATGAAGATGTTGGAGTCGCCGATTCCTGCTCTCCTTTTAAATAGATTCCGGCTTTGTCAAGAATATTTTTGTAAGTAAAGATAGGAGCGTTAAACCTTAGTGCCAATGCAATTGCATCACTTGTTCGCGCATCTATGATCTCCTCTATTTTATCGCGTTCACAAATAAGGCTGGAATAGAATACCCCATCCACCAGTTTGTGAATTATAACCTGTTTTACCACAATTTCAAACCTGTCGGAAAAGTTCTTAAACAAGTCGTGGGTTAAAGGTCTTGGAGGTTTGATCTCTTTTTCAAGCGCAATCGCGATAGATTGGGCTTCAAAGGCACCAATCACAATAGGGAGTTTCCTATCGCCATCCACCTCACTTAAAATAAGCGCATAGGCGCCATTTTGGGTTTGACTATAGGATATTCCTTTAATATTTAGGCGTACTAAACTCATGTATCGAAAATTAAAAGGGCTGTCTAAATAAGGACAAGATACCAAATTCAGACAGCCCTTTAAAGGCTTGCAAGTTATAAAAATTATGCGTTTTTAGCTTTAAATTCTTTTAGTTTTTCATTTAGTTTAGGGAGTATTTCAAAGGCATCACCCACAACTCCGTAATCTGCAGCTTTAAAAAAGGGTGCTTCAGGATCATTATTGATAACGACTTTTACTTTAGAGGAGTTTATTCCGGCCAAATGCTGAATAGCTCCTGAAATACCAATTGCTATATAAAGATTGGCTGCAACCGGCTTTCCGGTTTGGCCCACGTGTTCTCCGTGAGGTCTCCATCCCATATCGCTTACAGGCTTTGAACAGGCAGTTGCCGCTCCAAGAATCTCGGCAAGTTCTTCCACCATTCCCCAGTTTTCAGGTCCTTTAAGACCACGCCCGGCAGAAACCACGATTTCTGCATCGGCAATAGTTACTTTGTCTTTTGCCTTATCCACATTGGTAACCTGAACAGAAAAATCATTATCATTTAAAACAGGTGAAAAATCTTCAGCAGCAGCATCGGCTTTGTTTTCTCTTAACCCGAACGCATTTTTAGACAATCCTAAAAGTTTTATATCGGTTTCAATATTGGTGAAACTGAAGGCTTTATTGGTAAAAGCAGTTCTTTTTACCGTAAATGGGCTGGTGCTTTCCGGCAATGCCACAACGTTTGAGACATAACCAGCATTTAGATGAACGGCAAGAAGCGGAGCGAGGTATTTGCTGTTTGCGCTCTGGCTTACAACTATTACTTTTGATTCTTCTTTTGCTGCAGCCTGGTGCAAAACATCGGCATAGGCTTCCGCATTAAAATTCTTAAGTTTATCGTTGTTTACTTTTAATACTTTATCTATCCCGTAATTTCCCAATTCTGAAGGATCTTCAACATTGAAAGTAACTGCGGTAACTTGTGTTTGAAGCATTTGGGCAATTTCCCTGGCATAAGAAGCCGCCTCGAAAGACGCCGTCTTGAATTTCCCTTCTTCTGATTCTATATATACTAAAACTGACATATTTTATTTTTTTATTTCGGTTTTGAAAACCTGTGATGATTATTTTTTCGAACTTTAGTAAACCAATTTTTAATTGATTAGATAACTTTTGCTTCGTTGTGCAGCAAATTGATAAGTTCATCCAGGTTATCCTGATCTACCAGTTTAACGGCACCTTTTGGTTCTGGTTTTTCGAATTTTGCAATAGTAGTTTGAACTGTTACATCTTCAGGTTCTACAACCTTCATAGGTTTTTGTCTTGCCTGCATGATCCCGCGCATATTTGGTATCCTAAGATCGCTCTCTTCAACAAGTCCCTTTTGGGCTCCAATTACCAATGGAAGGGAGGTGGTAACACTTTCTTTCCCACCGTCAATTTCCCGAATCGCTTTCGCCTCGGTTCCTTCAACTTCCAGGTTGATACAGGTATTTACAAAATTGGCTTTTAGCAATCCCGCAAGCATTCCCGGAACCATTCCGCCATTATAATCTATAGATTCTCGCCCTGCAATAATAAGGTCATACCCACCATCTGTTACAACTTTAGCAAGTTGTTTGGCTACCTGAAAACCATCGGTTGCAGGAGTGTTAACGCGAATTGCGCTATCGGCTCCAATTGCAAGTGCTTTTCGAAGCGTTGGCTCGGTTTCCGGTCCTCCTACGTTTACAACGTCTACCGTTGCGCCCTGTTTTTCCTTAAACCACATAGCCCTGGTAAGGCCAAATTCATCATTTGGGTTTATAACAAACTGAACCCCGTTGGAATCAAACTGGGTGTTGTCATCGGTAAAATTGATTTTTGAGGTAGTGTCCGGAACGTGGCTTATACACACTAATATTTTCATTTATAGAGTCTTTTTAAGAGTTTAAAATTTCTGGATTACGAAGATAGGTAAATTAAATCAAAATTTACTATGCGCGCATAGTAAATATTTTATCCTGAAGGAGTCGTTTAAGCTTTTTTGAATCCCTTCAGGAGGGTTAAACCCTACTGAAGTGCGGGAAGATTCCCCGAGGCTGGTTTCCTATTTTTAAAAGTATTTTCCAATTCATACCTTATGGACTTGCCCCAAGGTTTTTGATTTACTATTTTTGTTTTTTTTAATAGAGACCTTAACTATTTTACGAGATAATGAAGACAATTCAGTTTAGAGAAGCCATACAACAAGCCATGAGCGAGGAAATGCGATTAGATGACAGCATTTACTTAATGGGAGAAGAAGTAGCAGAATACAACGGTGCCTATAAAGCCTCGAAAGGAATGTTGGACGAATTTGGTCCGGAAAG
>JAWOHC010000395.1:0-5420 GCA_046496275.1 Gillisia sp. | reverse complement strand
CCAAAAACTTGGAGGGAGTTTAGGTTTTGATCTTTAAGATCTTATTTTTTAGTTCAGGAAACTGAATTCTGATTATAAGGATAGTGCAAGAAAATAAATATTTACACATGAAAGTTGCTGCTGAAAAAATCCCGTTTAATGTAGAACATATAAGAAAGGATTTTCCAATACTAGAACGAAAAATCAACGGGTACCCCTTGGTCTATTTGGACAATGTGGCGACTTCACAAACCCCAAAGCAGGTAATAGATACGATTGTAGATTATTATTCAAACTATAATGCGAATATTCACCGTGGGGTTCACACGCTATCGCAGGAAGCTACCGATAAATACGAAGGTGCAAGAAAAAAGATTCAGCAACATTTCAACGCTGCTAATCCATATGAGATAATTTTCACCTCCGGAACAACCCACGCGATCAATCTAGTTGCGCATGGTTTTGCTTCCGAATTGAAAAAAGGAGATGAAGTGTTGATATCGGCACTGGAGCATCATTCCAATATAGTTCCCTGGCAAATGCTTTGTGAAAAAACAGGAGCTGTATTAAAAGTGATCCCAATGAATGAAAATGGGGAGCTTATTCTTGCTGAATATGAGAAGCTTTTATCAAGTAAAACGAAAATGGTTTTTGTAAACCACGTTTCAAATGCATTGGGAACCGTAAACCCAATCAAAAGAATAATAGACAAAGCCCACGAAGCGGGAGCCGTGGTGCTCGTTGACGGAGCTCAGGCCGCACCGCATATCAAGGCCGATGTTCAGGCCCTGGATGTTGATTTTTACGTGGTTTCTGCCCATAAAATGTGCGGGCCTACCGGAGTTGGCATTTTATACGGAAAAGAAAAATGGCTTAAGAAACTGCCTCCATATCAAGGCGGTGGGGAAATGATTGCTACAGTATCTTTTGAAAAAACCACCTACGCAGATCTTCCTCATAAATTCGAGGCTGGAACACCTAATATTTGCGGTGGGATTGCTTTTGGCGCTGCCCTGGATTATATGAATGAGATTGGTTTCCCGGAAATTGCAGCATATGAGCACCAATTGCTTGAAGCTGCAACTAAAAAATTACTTGAGATCGAAGGGGTCAAAATCTATGGGGTTTCAGAAGAAAAAACCGCCGTGATCTCCTTTAATATTGAGGGAATTCATCCATATGATATTGGAACAATTATAGATAAATTAGGGATAGCTGTTCGTACCGGGCATCACTGTGCACAACCTATTATGGATTTTTATAAAATCCCTGGAACAGTGCGAGCTTCGTTTTCATTTTATAATACCATGGAAGAAATAGATCTTTTTGTAGAAGCCATAAAAAGGGCAAAAGCAATGTTGGAATAAAATTAATCATCTATGAAGCAGCTTTTTGTCCTCTTGAGTTTATTGTTATTTGTGTCTTGTGCCAATGCTAAAAAAGGCGCAAATGAGCTCACTGGTGATTCTCATGAATTACGGGAAGTAGAAGAAATTGAAAAGCTTTCAGGAGAATACCATATTATTACTCTTAAGGAAGAAAATATTTATTCAAAAGATATCTATTTGAAAATTGATGATAAGGGTGAATCATTAATGATCAATGCAGGTTGCAATGTGCTTCGGGTAGATTTTGTTCAGGAAAATGAACGTATAAGTTTTCAACCGCCGGTAAGCACCAAAATGTATTGTGAAGGGAAAATGACCTATGAGAATACCTTAAATTCAATTCTGCCTGATATTTCTGAAATTCAGAGCAGCGTAGATAATCTGGTGTTTTTATCCAAAGAAAATGACGTGCTTTTAACAGTTCGAAAAACAAAGAAAAGTGAGTAAAATAAAGGAAATACAAGAAGAAATCGTAGATGAATTCTCCATGTTTGACGACTGGATGCAGCGCTATGAATATATGATCGAGTTGGGGAAATCGCTCCCGCTTATCGAAGAAAAATATAAAGTTGAAGAAAACCTCATCAAAGGCTGTCAAAGCAAGGTTTGGGTTCATGCAGAGCTGGAAGATGAAAAACTGGTTTTTACCGCAGATAGCGATGCGATCATTACAAAAGGGATCGTAGCAATTTTGATACGTACCTTTTCAAATCAGCATCCTTCAGCGATCCTTGAAGCCGATACTCAATTTATAGATGAGATAGGTTTAAAAGAACATCTTTCCCCAACCAGGGCAAATGGTTTGGTGAGCATGATCAAGCAACTAAAAATGTATGCAATTGCATATCAAACACAATTAGATTAGGATGGCAGAAGAAATAAATACAGAAGAAATGGGAGAAAAGATAGTAAAGGTTTTAAAGACCATTTATGATCCGGAAATCCCTGTAGACATCTATGAATTAGGCCTTATTTACGATGTAATGGTAAATACAGACAACGATGTAAAAATATTGATGACACTCACGACCCCAAATTGCCCGGTGGCAGAGTCTTTACCGCGGGAGGTTGAAGAAAGGGTGAAATCCCTGGATACTATTAACGATTGTGAGGTTGAAATCACTTTTGATCCACCCTGGACCCAGGATTTGATGAGTGAAGAGGCCAAACTGGAATTAGGTATGTTATAAAAGCATATAAAACCCTAAAAAAAGAAACAAAATCATAAACCCACTGTTGGGATTAAAATCTATAAGCATGTCCACAGAAATTATAAATCGGGTTGCCAACAGTAAATTAATCACTTTTGACCTGGAAGATTTTTATCCTTCCGGAGAAAGAATTCTTTTTGACATTAAAGATTGGTTACTGGAAGGTCTTGTTCTACGGGAAACCATTTTCCGGGAAAAAGCCATGGGGCACGACTGGAGCCAATATAAAAACGGCTATGTAGCGCTCACCTGTTCCACAGACGCCATTATCCCTGCCTGGGCATATATGCTCCTCTCTACACATTTGAATCCCTACGCAAAAAAGACCGTAATTGGAGATTTAAAAACCCTGGAAACTATTTTATATACAGAGGTTATAGCTAAAATGGATCTTTCGCATCTAAAGGATAAACCCGTTATTATTAAAGGTTGCTCCCATAAACCGGTCCCCGAAAACGCCTATTTATTTTTGATAGAAAGATTACAACCTGTGGTAAAAAGCCTGTTGTATGGTGAAGCATGTTCCTCGGTACCTCTTTTTAAGAATAAAAACATACAGAGCTAATGAAACTTACTTGAGAATATAAATTCTCATATAAAAAACTTATTATACCGATGTTACTCCCGACATCTATTGGGAGACCGCTAAAACAATAATAAACTCATATGAAAAAACTATTACTTGTCTTTAGTCTTCTGTTCTTAAATGCCTTTCTGTATGCACAGGAAGAAGAAACAGAAATCCCTCCAAATGGATGGAACAGGGAAGGTACCATCCAATTGTTATTTAACCAATCTGCCTTTAATAAGGAATGGATTGGTGGTGGTACTTCAAGCATATCGGGAAATCTTACCCTTAACTATGATTTTAATTATAGAATGAATGATTTTACCTGGGACAATAAAATCCTTGGGAATTATGGAATGACTAAGGTGAAAGATGACGAATTTTCGAGAAAAACAAGTGACCGGTTTGAGTTCAACTCTATTGCAGGGAAGCAACTTGAAAATTCTAAATGGTACTATTCCTATTTTGTAAATTTCAGAACTCAATTTGCAAAAGGATATGAATTTGGAGAAGATCCTATAACTGGAGCGAATATTAGAACAGAAACAACCCATTTTCTTTCACCGGCCTACCTTCAAACGGGACCAGGTATGATGTGGAAAAAGAATGAAAACTTCATCATCAATATCGCACCAACAACCGCACGATTTATTTTTGTAGATAATGCGTTTACATCCGGACCCAATTATGTGGACGGTCAGTATTTTGGGGTGGACCGCGGAAAATCAAGTCGGTTTGAGTTTGGTGCTTCCCTTAGTGGTTTTGCAAAATTCAATCTTTTGGAGAATGTCACTATGGAAAACATCATTAACTTTTATTCCAACTATCTGGATAAACCGGGGAATATTGACATTGATTATCTGGCGAATATCCAAATGGAAATCAATAAATATCTTTCGGCCAATCTTATTTTTCAAGCTATTTATGACGATAATGCCGTTGGGGCTTTTCAAATTAGGGAGGTTTTTGGATTAGGAATAAATTACAATTTTTAAACAGCTATAATCTTCGGCAAAAAAATCAAAACCTCACAAGTTATATTCACTCTTCTGAAGGAGCTGTTTTCCTCCTTTTTATCCTTCTGAAAGAGCTTTTGGGCGAGGAGGAATCTTAACAGCTGGTGTTGCTTCAAATATGATTCGTCCAATGAGGGCGCAAGATTCTTCACGTCGTTTAGAGTGAAATTTCAGGAATGTTTTGGTTTCGGGATTTTTCAATTATTCCGCTAATTAAAATGTTCTGAAAAAATAGAAATCATAACTAAATGTCTATCAGTTCATTTAAATTAAGTCTTGATTCCTGGTTCTTGCAGGTACGCTAAAGGCGGAACGATCTTGATTCTATCCCGAACATTACTGATTCCTAATAATTTCAAGTTAAATTTATGTTGAATTTCATACGGTAAAACCGCTATATCAATCAATTGTGTAACTTTGTGATTATGATAGAAAAGACTGACTTAAATTACGAAAAAGTAGTTCTCATTGGGGTCGTTACCCAACACCAAAATGAAGAAAAATTAAACGAATATTTAGACGAACTCGAATTTCTCACCTATACCGCTGGAGGGGAGGTACTTAAACGCTTCACTCAAAAAATGGATAAACCAGACCCTAAAACTTTTATGGGCTCCGGAAAAATCCTGGAAGTAAAAGCATACATAGATGAGCACGAAGTGGGAACCGCCATTTTTGACGATGAACTCTCCCCTGCTCAGCAAAAGAATATCGAAAAAGTACTGAATGTAAAAATTTTAGACAGGACCAATTTAATCCTTGATATTTTTGCTCAAAGAGCTCAAACCAGTTATGCCCGGACGCAGGTAGAACTGGCACAATATCAATATCTACTGCCAAGACTGGCAGGGATGTGGACACACCTTGAAAGACAACGTGGAGGTATTGGAATGCGCGGTCCCGGGGAAACAGAAATTGAAACAGACAGACGAATTGTTCGGGATAGAATCTCCCTCCTTAAAAAGAAAATTGAAACCATCGATAAACAGATGGACGTTCAAAGAGGAAACCGCGGACAACTCGTGCGTGTTGCTTTGGTAGGCTATACCAATGTTGGGAAATCCACTTTGATGAATCTTATTAGTAAAAGTGAGGTTTTTGCTGAAAATAAACTTTTTGCAACCCTGGATACCACCGTACGAAAAGTAGTGATCAAGAATTTGCCTTTTTTATTGACAGATACCGTTGGATTTATAAGGAAGTTGCCTACACAGCTTATAGAATCATTTAAATCTACCCTGGACGAAGTTAGGGAAGC
>JAWOHC010000379.1:0-4192 GCA_046496275.1 Gillisia sp. | reverse complement strand
TGTGAACTGCTCCATATTTAAACAGATAATTAGTTTTAATCAAAGGTATTTTAATCTGGTGCCTACTCTACTATATACATCTCATTAGATGCCCGGATATAATCCTGGGGATTAAAAGTGGTTTCGAAACTGTTTCGTACCAAATCGAGTTTTAGTTCGAGTTGAGCTACCCTATCTTTCAAAAATTCATCCTGCTTATATTTATCTATGAGCACCTTATATTTATCCAGATTTTCAAGGATCCTGAAGGTAAGTGTACCAAATCTTATCTTTAAATTTTGAACAGTAACCATCTGGTTATAATATTCCTGCTTCCAGTTCTCAGGGTTTCTATTCTTGACTTCGGAAATTTTATCTTCTGCTATTTTGGAAATATCGATTATATATTGTGTCCGTTTTTTGGCATCGGTCTCGTCGGTAAAACTTTTCTTAAAATCGGATCGGTTAATTCCCAATATCGCCACAAAATTTTCCTCCATCGCCCTATTCTGAAGTTCTTTAAGTTCATCAAGACTTTTGGTAATCGCTTTCCATTCGGTTTCAATCAAATCTTTATCGTGTGTGAATTGAGAAACAGAAGTGGTGAGCTTGAACATACTCATACTTTTTTCCCTAAGATCTTTGTCCCGCCTTCCCAAGGAGTTTATAAAAGTTCCAATTCCATCAAAAAGGCTTCCTGCAAACATTCCTGTAAAAGGTGTGCCTTCAGCAAGATTTCCGGTAACCTGCAAAATATGGCTTAATGCTGCCAAACGGGCTTCATCTTTTTTGTTGTCTTCTATATATTTCTCAAATTCCTTAAACCAGGCCTCGTAGCCTGGATAGGTCATAGGATTACTCACTTTGTCTAAAGTGGTATAGAACTCCCGTGAGCTGTTAAAAAGATTCAATGGTTTTATTTCCCGCTCCATAGAAGCCAGGTTAAGCACTGCGGAGCTATAATTATATTTGTAAACAGAAATGGCATTTTTATCCAATTCCGACTGTTTTTCCTCCAGAATCTGGACCCTTTCTAACAGTTTATCAATTTTCTCTGCAGAAGAACTCGTGTTTTTAATACTTTCATCAAGATTGGAGAGTTTAACATCGATTTGTTTGATCCTAAAATCCAGATTTTCCTTTTGAAGGGAGCGCTCCCGGTTTAGCTCTGTAAGCACAAGGGCTGTTACACTTTTATTGTCATCGGTTATTTGCGAATACCCCGAAAAGTGTGATAAAACAAGTACTATTAAAATTCCGTAAATTGATTTCTTCATCCTTAATTATTTTAATCCTCTAGTTGATAACGAAATACGGCTAATCATATTTTATGCCGCTATTTATTTCAATTTAAACTGATGGACAGATAACCCATCAAGTATTATCCGGGTGTTAAGTTAACTTGCTTTCTTTTAGTAAAAAAAAAACAAAAAAACGAAAAAGATTCTTAGAATCAAATACCTGAAAACCGTGAATGATTTCCACACGAGCATCGGGAAGGTAAAATGCGATAAAAACTTAATTAATAAGTATGGAGTATCACCAATACTTTAAATAGAAATGAAGCTTTATTTTTTTCTAAAGGGTCTTTGATAATTATAAAATCTGTTGAAAAACAATGTTTTCAGCTCCCCGAAATTGGTGATTTTTTACAATAATTATGTTAATAAATAATAGATTTTCAGTATCTTAGAGAGTGTAATTCTGAATTAACCAAAAGATCTGGCTTAAGTAAAGAACATTTGTTAAAATTAAAAAATAACTGATAATTAAATATCACTTTGGTTTAAAGAACATTGATTATTAAAAAAAATGAATAAAAATGAAAATTAAAAAATCCCTATTTTTCGCATATCCCGTGATGTTTTTGCTGTCTGTAATTCTTTCCGGAAGCATTTTCGCGGCTGAGACAGCTGCGATCTTTCAACAAACCACCGAATTTAAAGGTGTTGTTGTTGATAGTCGATCCGGAGATGAAATAGCATCTGCATATCTTACAGTGGTTGGGACCAATATTTCATCCATCACTAATGCTGATGGCGAATTTTCCATTAAAATCCCGGTTACATTGCGTGAAGCTACAATAACCATTTCTCATCTTGGATTCCAGAGCAAAACCCTGCCAGTATCTTTTTTTAAAGCTGAGAATACCCGGGTGGAACTGGATGAAATCGCAGAACAATTGTCAGAGATCAGTATTTATGACGGTGGAGATGCCCAATCCCTTATAAAAAAGATGTTTGAGAAAAAAGAAGCGAATTATATAGATGAGCCAATTCTTATGACTGCTTTCTATCGGGAAACCATTAAAAAAGGAAGAAGAAATGTGTCTCTTTCGGAAGCTGTCTTAAAAATATACAAGGCCCCGTACAATTCGTTTGCGAAAGATCAAATCTCTTTGTTTAAGGCTCGTAAAACCGCCGATTATGAAAAACTAGACACACTAGCCCTTAAATTAAGGGGCGGGCCTTATAACACCTTATATGTGGACGTAATAAAGTATCCACAATATCTAATTGAAACAGATATGCTTCAGGATTTTAGGTTTGATTTTGATGTACCTGTAAGGTTTGATGATCGAAATTTATATGTGGTAAATTTTGAAAGTAATACGAAATCCATTCCCTGGTATTATGGCAAATTATTTATTGATACCGAAACCTTAAGTCTCGTGAGAGCCAGTTATAATTTAAATGTAGATAACCGGAATATGGCAAGCCAAATGTTTGTGAGAAAAAAACCTCGGGGAGCAACCGTTTATCCAATAGATGTATCTTACCAGGTAGATTATCGCCAAAACAATGGGAAATGGCAATATGGCTATGGAACTGCCAACTTGGTATTTGTGGTGAACTGGAAAAATAAGCTATTCAATTCCCGATATACCGTAAATGGCGAAATGGCTGTAACCGATTGGGAAACCCTTCCCGACTTTAAAATAGAAAGAGATAAAACCTTTATAAATCCTTCAGTTATAATGTCCGATGATGTTTCAGGTTTTAGTGACGTGGATTTCTGGGGGAATAATAATATTATTGAACCGGAAAAATCAATTCAAAATGCAATTGAAAAAATTATGCGCCAGCTAAACGAATAGCATTGATTTTCTAATCTACTTTATCAAACAGTGCTGAAGTAGAAACGCCAGGATCACAAAAACCCCTTATAAGCCAATTCTAAATTAGCTTTTAAGGGGTTTTTCACTTTCAGGAATTTCAGTTCTTCCGTATAATTCATTCATCGCCTTGAGTTCATCAGAATATAATATGGGAATATCTTCATAATCCACCCGCCATGTCCAGTTTCCCTTAATACTTCCGGGGATATTCATGAGTGCTTCACCTCCCAGTCCTATTATATCCTGCATTGGGATAATCGCAACTCTGGCAACAGAGTTAAGTGCCATTTTGTGCATATGTAAATGAATATTCTTTGAAGTCACTCTGGCACCAACATAATCCCTAAAATGGCGTTTTACTATGGTATCGGCCTTTTCAAACCAACCTCTGGAAGTGTTGTTGTCATGAGTTCCGGTATATACAAAATTATTGGGTAGGTGATTAAATGGCAAATAGGTGTTTTCCACACGTTCCTCACCAAACGCAAATTGCAGCACTTTCATACCCGGGAAGTTAAAATCCCTTATAAGTTTATAAACAGGCTCGTCCAGATAACCAAGATCTTCAGCTATTAAAGGCATTTCGGGGAATTTTTTTTGAACTATTTTGAAAAAATCATTCCCTGGGGATTTTATCCATTTGCCATTTTCCGCAGTCTTATCACCAGCATTCACTTCCCAAAAAGCCGAAAAGGCTCTAAAATGATCCAGGCGAACCAGGTCAAACAAAAGTAAATTCTGTCGGATCCTCTCAATCCACCAATCAAATTTATGAAGTTGAAGTACCTTCCAGTTATAAACCGGAGTTCCCCATAATTGCCCAGTTTCACTATAATAATCAGGAGGAACCCCTGATATTTTAGAAGGCTGCTTATTTTTATCCAACTTGAAATATTCGGCATTTGCCCAACAGTCTGCACTGTCGTGATTTACATAAAAGGGGATATCTCCAATAAAATTAACTTTATTAAGATGTGCATAATTAGAGAGCATACTCCACTGAGAAAAGAACAGAAACTGAAAATACTTTGTTTTTTCAATTTCTTCAGCCTGCTCTTTCCTTGCTTTATTTAATACTGCAGCTTTCCGGTCCCG
>JAWOHC010000325.1:0-15261 GCA_046496275.1 Gillisia sp. | reverse complement strand
GTTTTTATGGGCGGTATTGGCGATTTCTGCAGCTTTGTAATAGCCTATTTTAGTATTTAATGCCGTAACAAGCATGAGCGAATTATCCAGTAGCTCTTTTATTCTTTTGTGATTGGGTTCAATTCCGCTGGCGCAATGTTCCTCAAAAGAAGTACAGGCATCACCCAGAAGTTGTGCGCTTTGAAGGAAATTAGCGGCCATTAAAGGTTTGAATACATTTAGTTCAAAATGTCCCTGCATTCCGCCAACGCTTATAGCAACATCATTCCCCATTACCTGAGCACAAACCATTGTTAAGGCTTCAACCTGGGTAGGATTTACTTTGCCTGGCATAATCGAAGAACCGGGTTCATTTGCCGGAATATTGATTTCCCCAATCCCACTTCGTGGTCCGGAAGAAAGCATTCTAATGTCGTTGGCAATCTTATTTAAAGAAACTGCCAGTTGTTTAAGCGCACCGTGAGATTCTACAAATGCATCGTGGGCAGCAAGTGCCTCAAACTTATTTGGGGCGGAGGTAAAAGGAAGTTCAGTGAATTTTGTAATAAACTCCGATACGCGTTTTGCATAGCCTTTGGGAGTGTTCATTCCGGTTCCTACTGCAGTACCACCTAAAGCCAATTCAGATAAATGTGGCAAGGTGTTTTCAAGCGCTCTTAACCCATGGTCCAGTTGGGCTACATACCCACTAAATTCTTGTCCAAGGGTTAGGGGAGTGGCATCCATAAAATGGGTGCGTCCTATTTTTACCACATTCTTGAATTCTTCCGATTTTTTCTTTAAAGTGTTCCTGAGCTTTTGTACCCCTGGAATGGTAACTTCATGGATTTTCTTGTAGGCAGCAATATGCATTCCTGTTGGGAAAGTATCATTGGAAGATTGTGATTTGTTCACATCATCATTTGGCTGAAGGGTTTTTTCACCCTCTCCTATAATCTTTCCGGCCAATTGATGAGCGCGATTGGCAATTACCTCGTTCAGGTTCATGTTGCTTTGAGTCCCACTCCCTGTTTGCCAAATGACCAATGGAAACTGATCGTCGTGTTTTCCGGCGAGGATCTCATCACATACCTGTGCGATGTAATCTCTCTTTTCAACCGGAAGTGCACCAAGTTCACAGTTTGTAAATGCCGCGGCCTTTTTAAGGTAGGCAAAGCCATATATGATTTCCAGAGGCATACTCCCCGGAGCCCCAATTTTAAAATTATTTTTGGAACGTTCGGTCTGGGCACCCCATAATTTATCTGATGGTACCTTTACATCGCCCATTGTGTCTTTCTCTATTCTATAGTCCATAATTGTATTAAATTAGAGTACAAATTTACAGGTTAGGGATTTTTTAATCTTTAAAATTTGTACAAATTTTAAATCTTTTTTAAATAAATTGAATTGAAATTTGCTGAATAAGCCTGAATTTAAATTAAAAGCGTAAAAATTAATTTTTTATTGGTAGAAAATAGTTAGAGTTAGTATCTTTGTCCATACTTGAAAACCAACAGTACTTATGTTTGAATTTGATCAATACCTCGGCTTTATAGCATTTCTTACAATCTTAACTATCGGTTTCTGGCTGATGATCTTTTTAATAGCCATAGTCCCTTATTGGATAGGTGGTTCTGTAATTGAATTGCTTAAAGAAAAGAAAGAAAAAAAGCGTTTGGAGAAAGAGGCTAAAAACCGTTAGTGTCTTTTAAAAATACTAGCTTTAGTACACCAACTCTTGGTTTTAAAAATTAGTAGTAGAACTGATCTTCAGTTATTTTATATAAAAAAAGCCGTCTAAAAATTATTTTAGGCGGTCTTTTTTTTAGGAATGCACACTGGAGGTGTGGTTTCAGCTTTATCAAAAATCCTTAACGGACAACAACTTTTTCTTATAAAAATAGTCGCTACATCCCAGCATCATCTGCATTTTTCTTCTCTAATAAGACCATGATTATTTGAGTTTTTGTATTGGGCTTTTCCTGAAGCTGTTCAAAAAAAAACCTTTAAAGCTAGATCTCCTGCTCTGCCACCTGGTAAAAAATTTAATTAATTTTACTTTTTAGCACTTGGCTTAAAATCAATAATGGTTTTTAAAGATACGATTCAAAAAAACTAAATAAATTCATTAATTTCGAAATTCATTCGATTTATTGAAAATCTATATTAATTGCATTCCGGTTTAATCGATGTTTATCAACTAATATAATTATGCTAACAACCATTTTAATTGGGATTTTACTAGCAGTTTTACTTCCGTGGCTTTATAAAATTTTTAAAACACACACAGGTAAATTTCTTGCAGTATTTCCAGCTGCAGCATTTGTTTGGTTTGCGTCAAAATACAGCCAAATTGCAGCAGGTGGTGTAGTTCATGAGGCCTATAGCTGGATGCCGGGGCTAGGCGTACGTTTGGATTTTAAGCTTGACGGTTTGAGTTTGCTGTTTGCCTTTTTAATTACCGGTATTGGAGCAATAGTATTGCTATATGCAGGAACTTATATGAAGGCATATAAAAAAACCGACAGGTTTTTTGTCGCCTTGATGATTTTTATGGCTTCCATGTTGGGGCTTGTTTTGTCCGACAACATCATTAGTCTCTTTGTTTTTTGGGAATTGACGAGTTTTAGTTCCTATTTTTTGATTGGTTTTAGCCATGATAAAGAAGAGTCAAGAAGTGCTGCCCTTAAGGCGCTGCTTATTACTGCCGGTGGAGGTTTAGCGTTACTGGCAGGTTTAATTTTACTTGGTATAGGGGGGCAAACAAACACGATTTCAGAATTGCTGATGCGCGGTGATCAAATTGCTGAAAGCGGTTTTCTGCACGTTGCCATGATGCTTATTATTGTGGGCTGCTTCACAAAGTCTGCTCAATTTCCTTTTCATTTCTGGTTACCTGCTGCTATGGCGGCGCCAACACCTGTAAGCGCCTATTTACATTCTGCCACTATGGTTAAAGCTGGTATCTACCTGCTTGCCAGAATGAGCCCCTTATTTAACGGAACCGGCAATTGGAACACAACTCTACTGGTGGTTGGCGGGATAACTATGCTCATAGGTGCATCCACGGCCGTTATACAGTCTGATTTAAAAAAGATTTTGGCCTACACCACCGTAAGTGCCTTAGGATTACTCACTATGCTTTTGGGTATTGGGACAGAAATTGCCATTCAGGCTGCGATGGTTTTTATTCTGGCTCATGCGCTCTACAAAGGCGCCCTGTTTTTACTTGCTGGAATAATCGACCAACAAACCGGAACAAGAAACATCAGGAAGCTTGGCAAATTATTTAAAAAAATGCCATACACCGGAATAGCAGTGATCATTGCCTGCTTGTCTATGGCAGGCATCCCCCCGTTATTTGGATTCATAAGTAAAGAGTTAATCTATGCATCAACGATAGATATGGCAGTAAATTCGCCCTTAACGACTTCGGCGTTTTTTATTGCAGGGGTTCTTTTTACTGCTGCTGCAGGGATGCTGAGTTACAAAGTTTTCTTTGGAAAGCGAAACAGGCTAGATGCACAACCCAAAGAAGCCTCCTTTAGTTTAGTGGCAGGACCTTTGTTAATGGCGGTGATTGCTGTGACTTTGGGATTAAGCAGCGGATTCATTTCCCCTTTGCTCAATCAAGCTTCCCTGGCAGTAATGCCTGGAAATATCGAACTGAAATTAAGCCTCTGGCACGGAATCAACACTGAGCTAATATTGAGTATGGCTACTATTTTCATTGGCTACCTAACCTTTTTATTCATTTACCTCAACCCAAAGTTTATAGCTTCTATTGAGGTTTCTGATAAAATTAAAACCTCATACGCCTATGATAAAACTATAAAAACGGTGGTAGAAATTTCTAAACGGGTTACCATGATAATTCAAAACGGAAACTTGAGAAATTATGTTTTTTTACTTATTGCCGTGTTTTGTTTGCTCGCATTGTGGGTTTTAAAAGATTTTAGTGTTCCCAGTATTTCTATTTTGTGGAGTGACTTTAGAATTTATGACATCGTTATCGGGATTATAATGATTGCTGCCTGTTTTTATGCGGTTATGGCAAAATCGAGACTTTTGGCTATTGCACTACTTGGCGTGGTTGGTTATGGTGTGGCATTTATTTTCATCATGTTTGGGGCTCCTGATCTGGCTATAACCCAAATATTAATTGAGACTCTAACTGTCGTGATTTTTGTTTTAGTTTTATGGAAATTGCCTAAATTTTTAATTTTCACTGAAAGCTTTATCAAGTTCAGATACTTTTTGATTTCTATTACCTTTGGCGGCTTAATGACCTGGGTCGTAATGATAGTTACCCAATATCCATTAGAGTCACATTTGAAAGCGTATTTCGCAGAAAACAGCTATTTATTGGCAAAGGGCAAAAATGTTGTAAATGTTATTTTGGTTGACTTTAGATCGCTGGATACATTGGGTGAAATGGTTGTTTTAGGTATTTCAGCTATTGGGATATATGCTTTGGTAAAATTTAATAAAACAGGAAAAAAGGAGGAGCTATGAATTCAACGATATTATCAACGGGAATAAAATTAATGGTTCCCTTGTTTGTGATTTTTTCACTTTTCCTGCTTTTCCGGGGTCACAATGCTCCGGGAGGTGGCTTTGTGGGCGGACTGGTATTTTCTATAGCTTTTTCACTGTACACACTCAATTATGGGGTGAAGCGCACAAAAGAAAAATATAAAATCCGGCCCATGAAGCTTATTGCCTGGGGTTTGCTCATTGCCGTTTTAAGTGGCATGATTCCCCTTATTGCCGGAGAATCATTTTTAACAGGATTGTGGTACGGTGATATCACGATCCCCATTTTAGGAAAACCGGGAACCCCAATTCTTTTTGATATTGGGGTCTATTTACTGGTGGCGGGCACTATTCTTAGTTTAATTTTTACACTTTGGGAGGAATGATATGGAAGATATATTACCATTTTTAATAGGCTGTTTATATGCCGGGGGCATCTACTTAATTTTTCAAAGAAGTTTTGTTAAGTTGATTATCGGCTTAATAATCCTGGGCTATGCTTCAAATCTATTTTTGTTTTCTATTAGCAGAATTACCAGGGATGCACCGCCTTTGATTCCTGATGATGCTACCCAATTGACAGAACCTTTTGCAGATCCGCTCCCTCAAGCTTTAATTTTAACGGCCATTGTAATTGGTTTTGGATTGCAGGCTTTTGCAATTGTACTTATAAAAGTGGGCTACAAAACACTAAAGACCGATGACCTTGATAACATAACCTCAACCGATAGATTGGAAAATTAATGGAAAACCAAATACTTATTGTTTTACTGATTCCGTTGTTGTCGGGAATTTTTAGCTTGTTTGCCTGGGGAAGAAAGCAACTACAGCAATACATATTTCTCGTTGGCACTTTTTTATTGATCGTAGCCGCGGGATTTCTTCTTGACAGCGTACTTATTCACGAAGTTATAGTGCTGCAATCGGCCGGCTGGGAAGCGCCATTTGGGATCTCGATGGTGGCAGACCTTCTTAGTTCTATCATGGTTTTACTTGCGGCCATTATTGCTTTTGCCGTTGCTATCTACTCGTTTAGTGAAGTCGATGAACATCGCATACAATTTGGTTTTTACCCTTTGATGAACTTTCTGGTTTTTAGTGTGTGTGGTGCTTTTTTAACGGGAGACGTGTTCAATCTCTATGTGTGGTTTGAAATGATGCTTATATGCTCATTTGTATTAATGGTTTTGGGCAATGGAAAATCTCAGGTTGAGGCTACCATTAAATATGTTACCATCAATATTGTGGCATCTACCTTTTTTCTGGCAGGTATAGGAGTGCTTTACGGATTAACCGGCACACTGAATATGGCCGATCTTGCTGTGCGTTTACAATCTGTTCCAGACTCAGGCTTACTGGATTTAGCTGCTATCTTTTTCTTTATCGCCTTTGGGGTAAAGGCTGCAGTATTTCCTTTGTTTAACTGGCTGCCTGCATCCTACCACACACCGCCAATTACTGTTTCTTCCTTTTTTGCCGGACTCCTAACCAAGGTTGGTGTGTATGCCTTCATACGTTTTTTTACTATGATTTTTAATCACGAAAGTGCATTTATAGACAACTTGTTGCTTTATACCGCCGCCGCCACTATGTTTTTTGGTGTATTGGGAGCTGCCGCCCAAATGGATTTCAGAAAAATATTATCTTTTCATATTATTAGCCAAATTGGATATATGATTATGGGGCTTGCCATTGGAACAAAACTGGCTTTAACCGGTGCAATTTTTTACATAATTCATCACATTATCGTAAAATCCAATCTTTTTCTTATTGCCGGAATTGTTAAAAAAACCAGTGGAAGCTTTAATTTAAAAAAAATTGGTGGGGTTTATGGCAAATATCCATTCCTGGCTATACTTTTTATAATTTCGGCGTTTTCTTTAGCAGGTTTCCCTCCACTTTCCGGATTTTGGGCAAAACTTATTGTAATTAAAGCAGGTTTAGAATCCGGTGATTACTTTGTTGTTATAGTTGCATTGGTTGTTGGATTTTTAACCCTGTACTCTATGACAAAAATCTGGAATGAAGCATTTTGGAAAAAGGTGCCTGAAGAACACATTGAAGAATCTCAATCCAAATCAGTACCTTTAAGTTCAATAAAACCTATGATAATTCCCGTAGTCATGCTGGCGGGTATAACTTTATTCATTGGTCTTTTTGGTGAATCTGTTTTAAATTTGGCCATGATGACCGCAGAACAATTATTGAATCCGGAAATTTATATACACGCAGTTCTTGGTATTGACAGTTAATTAAAAAAATGAAATTACTCATCCCACATATCATTTTATCTATAATCCTCGCCCTGCTTTTTTTTAATGTAGCACCTTATGGAAGCAGTGCAAATAGATATATTTTAGCAGCAATCGTTATTTTTTCATTGACCTGGCCTCTCAGTTATTTTTTTTCAAAAGATTATTTCAGAAAGCTTCCCAGGCTTATGGGCTTGATAGTTTATTTTACGAAAGAGCTTATCGTTGCCAATTTTAGAGTTGCCTATGATGTGGTAACACCTATAACTTACATGAGGCCTTGTATTGTAGCATTGCCACTGGATGCTAAGACTGATTTTGAAATTACGGTGCTCGCTTGTATGATATCCTTAACTCCGGGCACCTTAAGCTTAAATTTATCCGATGATAAATCGCTCTTGTTTGTCCACGCGATTACATTTAAAAAAATGGACCCGGAAGCGATAAAAAGAGATTTAAAAGAAGGGTTTGAGAAAAAATTACTAAAAATTACGCGATGAGCTGGTATGAAATTGTTTTAATGATTGCCTTAATACTATTGAGTTTTTCAATTGTATTGGTTTTTATACGAATTGTTCTGGGGCCCACTTTGCCAGATAGGGTGATATCTTTTGACTTAATTGGAACCATCACCATTGGAATGATAGCTATTTACTCTATAACAACCGGTGTCGAATCTTATATGGATGCAGCAATTATACTGTCACTGGTCATGTTTCTTGGCGCCATAGCTTTTGCATATTATATGAAGAAGAAGAAATTATGATTGAAATTATTAGTGCCATTATCATTATGGTTGGGGTGTTGTTTGTAGTAATTGGTTCTATAGGCCTTTTGAGACTCCCTGATTTTTACATTAGGATCTCTGCAATTACAAAAGCAGCTACAATGGGTGTGGCTTGTATTATGATTGGGGTCGCTATAAACTTCAACGAAATTAGTATCGCCATAAAAGCATTTTTTGTAGTTTTATTTTTATTGATTACCTCTCCTATAGCTGCACATATTATTGGAAGAGCGGCATACGAGGGAGGTGTACCACTTTGGAAGAAAACCGAAATCAATGAATATGAGGAGTATAAAGAAAACAAACGAAAGAAAGAAAACAACACTGAAGCTGATCCTAATAAAAAAGTAGAATAACATTTTTTATTTCAAAGCTCATAAGCACATGTTTTTTACTTTCAGTATTGCTTAACATTAATTGTAATCAAGCAGTTCCAGGGATTCGGGTCCTATAGGTTAAAAACTATAGTGGCTTTTATTGCCTGAAACTAATAAAAGCTAAAAATACTCAAAAAAAAAAAGGTTGCCTGAAAAGGCAACCTTTTTTAATTCAAGTAAATAGTTTTTTATCCTTCGAAATCACCATTATCATCATCCATTCCACGCTCTCTACCTCTGCGGTCCTGCTCTCTTTTTTGCTGATTGAATCTATAGACAAGAGAAACTGTAAATGTTCTTTGTCTCCATTGAAATTCACTTTCCCTATCAAAAAACTCTGTAGCAGTAAAATTTCGTCTTTTTCTGGAATTTAATAGATCGCGTACGTTAAAATTGATGGTTGCATTTTCATTGAAAATTTCTTTGCTCAATGCAAGATCTATAGAGAAAATACCCTCAGTTCTACCCTGCACGTTGTCTGATGGCCCCATGTAGAACATATTGGTTTGCCATTCAATGCTTGCAGGCAAGGAAACTTTGGAGCTAAACCTTCCAAAGTAGCTGGTATTTTTCACCCCGTAATTCCTATTGTTAAATTCACCTTCTGTATTAAACTGAAAGAAGTTAAAACTTCCGTTTAAACGTAGCCACTTGTTTGGATTGTACAAGACCCCTAATTCTGCACCTACTCTTTCGTTGGTAGAAAGGTTAACAGGTATGGTTCGCGTAATAGGGATTTCATCTCCTTCCGTCACTGCTCCGGTAAATTCTTCAACTCTTTCAAAGGAATCAGTTTCCAACTGGTAATATACAGAGGAAGTTAAAGTAAGTTTATCCCATCTTTTTAAATAACCCAGATCATAAGCGTTTGCAAATGCAGGCCTTAAATTAGGGTTACCCTGGAATACATTGGTTCGGCTGGAACGGGAAGGGAATGGGTTAATAAACCAACCTCTTGGCCTGTTTATTCTTCTATTGTAACCTAAGGTTAAATTTTCCCGTTCACCAAGTTCATATATTAAATTAACTGTTGGAAAAAGTCCAAGATAATTGTTGTCAAAATTGGTATCTATTGGAAAACCAAATTCCTCTACCAATTCAGCGTCACTAAGTCTGGAATCTATTAATCCCTTTAGGTTCGTATTCTCAAGTCTTAGGCCTAATAAAAAGGAAAATTCACCAAATCTTGAACCATATTGAGTGTAAGCGGCGGCTACATTTTCTGTATAATCAAAAATATTGGAAAGTCCTAAATCGATCTCCAGATTCCCCGGGGTATTTACATCACGCCTTAATTCGTAATCTGTAACCTGGTTTTGAAAATCTCCACGAAATCCTGCTTCAAATTGAGAATCTTCACCCAGTGGTAAAACATAATCTGCCTGGATAAGGTATTCAGATCGGTTTTGTTTAGAGTCGATAAGTTCTTGTGGAAACCTGGTGGTTTCATTATCAATATTAAATACAATATTTTCGTTTATATTTCCGGCAGTGCTTTGGTTACGCTTACCTACCTGGAAATCGGCGGTAAGTTGATGTCCTACATCATTAAACCTGTTTATGTAATTAAGTGCAAATTGATAGCGGTTATCTTCCTGAGATTCTCTTTCTATTCTTAGGGTTTGTTCAGCAAGGGTATTGCCTCTAAAGCGGTCACTATTATTTTCAGAAACATCACTATCGCGTCCATTCCTATAAAAAACACTGGCTGTTACTGAGGATTTATCATTGAGATAATATTCTACTCCCAAATTTGTATTGAAGTTTCTGTTAAGCCTTTCAACTATAGTGCTTTCATAAATTCGGTCAAATTCAGGGGCTATCAGTTCACCTTGATTATTGGTGCGCGGGCGGTATCTGGTATCGCTCCAGCTGTTTCTTGGAGCATCGAAATACCTGAACCCCGTGGTGTTAAAAACATTGAATTTATCTGTCCTTAGATTTACATTGGCTGTAAGACCGGCATTATCCGGATAGCCAGCACTAGCAGTAACAGAACCATTAAACCCAAGTGTTTTATCTTTTCGAAGAATAATATTAAGGATACCTGCAGTTCCCTCTGCATCATACCTTGCAGATGGAGATGAAATTACCTCAACCCGCTCAATGGCTTCGGCAGGTAATTGTGCAAGTACATCGGTAGAGCCAAATCCTGCCATTGCAGATGGTCTTCCGTTAATAAGGATACGCACATTACCATTTCCTCTTAAACTTATATTTCCTTCTAAATCTACAGCGACAGAGGGTACGTTATTTAAAGCATCTGCCACCGTACCACCGGCAGTGGTAAGATCCTTTCCTATGTTATATATTTTTTTGTCCAAACGCACTTCAACCTCGGTAGTTTCTGCCCGCACCACAACTTCATCCAGACTGTTAGCGGCAAAACCCAGAACAATAGTTCCAAGACTAACATCTGCATTTACCTGGCGATTGTTGAAATTTTTACTCTCAAAAGAAATAAATTCTACCTTGATATTATAAGTTCCTGGAGACACGGGGATTGAAAAATTCCCATCCACATCTGTAACTCCACCATCAATAAAATTGGCATCATTGGGTTTTGTAATCGAAATGGTAGCATATTCCAGGGGAACACCCAATTCGTCGTCAATAACCTTACCAGAGATGTTATATTGCCTGGATTGAGCGGTAGCTGAAAAATTAATGGAGAAAATTAAAATCAGTAAAAAACTGAAGGGAAGGCACTTTTTAATGGTCATAACAAACTTTTTTTCTTTGACAACGATAAGTCGGAATGGTTTAATCGCAAGATGTTAAAAAACAGTTAAAGAAAAATAAGAATGGAATGAAGAAGGGGCATTACACTGATTGTGAATCCATAAACTTGTTAGGAATCTTTTTATTTATACCAATATAATTTTCAAACTGAGACTCACTTAATATTTTTTGCAGATTTTTATGTTCCCTGCGCTGTATTTTTTGCAGTCTGGCGATCTTTTCACTTTCTGGACTATCTGAATTTATTATTTCATTCTTAAAGATTGTGAATTCAATGATTATATCCTCCAGTTTTGAAGTTTGCTCCGGGTTTAAGCCTAACTTTCCCTTCCAGTTAAGAGCGATTTCCCTGGCAATGTCCAGTAATTCCTTTCGGTTTCTATTATGAATGAATATTTGAGAATAAACAAAGCCTCCCACCAAAATAAAAGATAAGCCTAAAAGTAAAATTCTATTTTTAAGTTTCATATGTTTTTATTTATTGTTTTTTTATCGGTCATATGTAATGAGCATATCTTCATTTGTATTTTACATCGAATTTCCGTTATGCTCATTTCATAGGTAGTCCCTTATGGTTTTTATTCTGAAATTTTCTCTAAAAATTTTTCAATAGTAACAGAAGGCCTTCCAATTACCGCTGCGTTTTTGTTCTCTATAATTGGTCGCTCTATTAACTTTGGATATTTTGTCATTATCGTTATTAACTCCTGATCGCTAAAATCTTTATCCCGGAATTTTTCTTTCCAGATACTTTCATTTGTCCGAATTAATTGAATAGGAGCCATCTTTAATTTTTCCAGCAAGGCACTCAATTCATTTTCAGATAAGGGTTCTTTCAAATATTCCCTTACCTGAAATTCTTTTCCGGAATTTTCCAGTATTTCCAATCCTTCCCTGGATTTTTTACATCTTTTATTGTGGTAAATTGTCATCATAGCTTTAATGCCTAAAAATGGTTAAGAGCCCCTTCTTTTCTTCATTTTGGAAAAGGTACACTCTTAAAGTATCCTTTAATTTTAGGGTTTTTCGCTTTGCTTACTGAAAATAAGCAATAAATCTCAATCTCAAAACTTTCTTACAGGTTTTGATTAATCTTCGTGCTTTTGTCCCATCATCATAAGAAATGCTTTTAAGAATCTATCTATATCGCCATCCATAACGGCTTCTACATTTCCGGTTTCCTCTGCAGTTCTAACATCCTTTACAAGTTTATAGGGATGCATAACATAATTCCTGATTTGGGAACCCCATTCAATTTTCATTTTAGAATCCTCAATTTCCCTTCGCTGCGCCTGTTGTTTTTGAAGTTCAATTTCATACAACTGACTTTTAAGCAGCTGCATCGCTTTGGTTTTATTTTCCAGCTGAGATCGGGTTTCGGAATTTTCAACAACAATTCCGGAAGGAGCGTGGCGTAAACGTACGGCGGTTTCAACCTTATTTACATTTTGCCCACCAGCACCCGAGGATCTCATGGTTTCCCAGGAAATATCTGCAGGATTGATGTCGATCTCTATGGAATCATCTACCAAAGGATATACATATACCGAAGCAAATGAGGTGTGACGTTTTGCATTGCTGTCAAAAGGAGAAATGCGCACCAATCTGTGCACCCCGTTTTCACCCTTTAACCACCCAAAAGCATATTCCCCTTCAATTTCCAGGGTTACGGTTTTTATACCAGCAGATTCTCCAGCTTGATAATTGAGCTCCTTAAGGTTGAATCCCCTTTTTTCTGCCCAACGCATATACATCCTCATGAGCATTTCTGCCCAATCGCAACTTTCGGTACCACCGGCACCGGCTGTAATTTGAAGTACGGCACTCAAACTATCTCCTTCTTCAGAAAGCATGTTTTTAAATTCCAGTTCCTCAATCAGGTTAACAGCCTGTTCGTTCCTGGTATCCACATCTTCGGCAGAAGCTTCTTTTTCCTTATAAAATTCGTAGATAATTTCCAGGTCATCCACCAAGGTCTCGGCTTTGAGATAGGTGTCTACCCATTTCTTTTCAGAATTTAACCCACGCATTAACTCTTCTGCTTCTTTGGGGTTGTCCCAAAAATTTGGAGAATAGGTTTTTTCTTCCAGATTGGAAATTTCTATTTGTTTGGCATCAACGTCAAAGATACCTCCTTAACGCTGATAGGCGATTTCGGAGATCCTTTAAATGTTCTGAATTGATCATATTTTTATTTAATTTGACGTAAAAATAGAATTAAACCCCCGCACCTAAAACTATTTTACAATAATTTTATAATTTTAGGCTTCCTTAAAAAACCCCTTTATGAAAGTGCTTTTCACTATGTTCCTGTTCTTCAGTATTTCTCTTGCCGCAACAGCTCAAATACTGGACAAAAAAGATGATCTAAAAAAACACGAAGGTTTCTTCGACTTCTATTATTCTGAAAAAGAAGATAAAATCTACCTGGAAGTTGATAAACTTGATTTTGAATTTTTATATGTTCGCTTTTTAAGCAGCGGGATTGGTTCTAATGATGTAGGACTGGATCGCGGCCAATTGGGAAATGAAGCATTGGTTAAATTTCAAAAAGCCGGGAATAAATTGCTTTTGGTACAACCCAATATGAAATTTCGTGCAGAAACGGATAATCTCCTCGAAAAGAAAAGTGTTGAGGAAGCATTCGCGAAATCCGTTTTATATGGTTTTGAGATCAAAGAAGAAAACAACGGGAATTATATCATCGATTTCACTCCATTTCTAATGGAAGATGCGCACGGAGTTTCCAGCAGACTTCAAAGTGGGAATCATGGGAATTTCAGTATAAATAAATCTAAAAGTGCTTTATTTCTTGAAAGGACAAAGGCTTTTCCTGAAAATGTAGAATTTGAGGCCATGTTGACTTTTGATGGGGAAGCGAAGTCGGGAACTCTTAGAAATGTCTTGCCAGATTCAAAAAGCATTACTGTAAATCAGCATCATTCCTTTGTTCAATTGCCGGATGATGGGTATGAAAAAAGGCTTTTTGACCCACGCAGTGGTGCTATACACATTTCTTATTATGATTATTCAAGTCCGGTTTTTGAGCCTATAGAAAAACGATATATAATTAGACACCGGTTAGAGAAAAAGGACCCTACCGTTGCGCTTAGCGAAGCAGTGGAACCAATTATATATTATTTGGATCCCGGAACTCCGGAGCCTGTAAAAAGCGCCTTACTCGAAGGTGCGAAATGGTGGGATGAGGCCTATGAAGCTATTGGTTATAAAAATGCTTTTCAGGTAAAAATGCTGCCGGAAGGGGCAGATCCGCTGGATGTAAGGTACAATGTTATTCAATGGGTGCACAGGTCTACCCGGGGTTGGAGTTACGGTGCAAGCGTGGTTGATCCCAGGACCGGAGAGATTATTAAAGGGCACGTAAGTTTGGGAAGCTTAAGGATACGTCAGGATTTTTTGATCTCCCAGGCATTATTGAACAAACCTTTTGCAGACCGGGATGATGATCATCAAAAAATGATGGCTATGGCCGTTGCAAGAATTCGTCAACTCTCTGCCCATGAGGTTGGACACACCATTGGTTTCACTCATAATTTTGCTGCCAGTACAAATGGGGATGCTTCGGTTATGGATTATCCACACCCAAAAGTCACGCTGGAAAACGGTGAGATTTCTCTTGATAATGCTTATGACTCGGGGATAGGTGTATGGGACAAGATTACAGTAAAATACAGCTACGCCGATATTCCGGAGCTGTCTTCAGAAAAAGAATTTTTAAATGCTGTGTTGGCTGAAGCGAATGAAAAGGGGCTTCACTTTATAAGTGACAGTGATGCAAGGGCGGCCGGTGGTGCTCACGTAAATGCACATTTATGGGATAATGGAAAAAATGCTTCCGAAGAATTGAACCGGGTTTTGGAAGTGAGGAAACTTGCTATTTCCAATTTTTCTGAAGATAATTTCAGGACAGGAGAGCCGTATTCTGTTTTGGAAGACGTTTTTGTGCCGCTTTATTTCTTTCACCGGTATCAAACCGAAGCGGCCGTAAAACTTATTGGCGGCCTGGATTACAATTATGCCGTAAAGGGCGGAAACCTAAAGCCGGTAGAAACCTTGCCTTCAAAAATGCAGGAAGATGCTTTAAACGCAGTTTTACAAACCTTAAATGCAGCGCACCTGGCAATTCCAAAAGCTAAACTGGAATTATTCCCTCCAAGGGCTTTTGGATATTCCAGGTCCAGGGAATCCTTTAAAAGCAATACAGGGGTGGCTTTTGACGCTTTGGGAGCTGCAGGAACCGCAAGTAACCTTACCTTGAGTTTGTTATTGCATCCGGAAAGAGCTGCCAGGTTGGTACAGCAAAAAGCGGTAAACAATGCACAACCCGGTTTAAGCAAGGTTTTAAAAGAATTGATTTCGAAAACAATAGGAACTGCACAAAAAGACACTTATTTTCAGGAAGTTCAGAATACGATCAATTACAATGTACTTCAGCATTTAATGAATCTGGCGGTTCACAAGGATGCAATTCCACAGGTAAAAGCGGAAGTTAACGCAGTAATTAGTGATCTGCAAACAGTGCTGGAAAGTAAAAAGGAGGCTTTTTACAGGCAAATGCTTCTTG